>CAJVWL010000001.1 GCA_913009745.1 uncultured bacterium
AGAAAGTGGCACAAGGGACGCTCAAGAAAAAGACTCGTTGAAACGCGCGGTACCTTTGTTGATTTTGGGAGTCATGGTCTTCAAGCGCTAGAACCGGCGTGGCTAAATTCAAGACAGATAGAGGCAGGAAGGAGAGCGGTAACACGTTCATTAAAACGTGAAGGAAGTGTTTGGATTCGTGTCTTCCCCGATAAGCCAATAACAAAAAAGGCCGCAGAGCTTGGTATGGGAAAAGGGAAGGGTGCGGTTGATCATTATGTTTTTCCTGTACGTCCGGGCAGAATAATATTTGAGGTTGGTGGAGTTGTTCAAGAAAGAGCAATTCTTGCGCTTAAGTCAGCCGGGCATAAAATGCCATTTAAAACAAGAATAGTTTCAAAGCAGCAAATATGAAAAAAAATGAACTAAAAAATTTGAAGCGTAAATCTATTGATGACCTGCAAAAAGAGCTTTTTAATGAAAGGGAACGGTTGCGTGTTCTACTATTTGACTTAGCAAGCGGAAAAGTTAAGAATAGCGCAGCGGTTATGACAAAACGAAGAGACATCGCGCGTATTTTTACTATTATTAAAGAAAAGGAGGCCAATAAATCCTAATAAAAAATATGACAAATAAGGAAAACAAAAACAAAAGGAGACTGGAAGGCATAGTTATCTCTGACAAGATGGACAAAACGGTTGTTGTTGAGGTTTCAAGGCAAAAGAAGCATAAAAAGTATTTGAAATATCACAAGGTAAGTCGTCGTTTTAAGGCGCACGATGAAAACAATGATTGTCGCATTGGAGACAATGTAGTAATTGAAGAAGTAAGACCCCTATCTAAAGATAAACGATGGTGTGTTGTTAATAAAATATGATTCAAGAAGGAACGATATTAAAAATTGCAGATAATTCCGGCGCTAAAATCGTAAGATGTTTTAGGGTATTAGGGGGAACCAGAAAACATTATGCAAGAATTGGAGAAATTGTGGTTGCATCAGTTCAGGTAGCAGAGCCAAGAAAGCAGATTAAGAAAAAAGAGATAGTAAAAGCTCTTATTGTGAGAACGAGGGCGCAGATGCGTCGCCCAGACGGGAGCTATATTAGGTTTGATGATAACGCGGCTATTATTCTGGATGCAAAAAAAGAGCCGAAGGGAACTAGAATTTTCGGACCTATTCCCAGAGAACTAAAGGATATGGGATACGGTAAAGTCGTATCATTGGCGCAAGAAATAGTATAGTAAACAACCATGATAAAGATGAAGGTGAAAAAAGGAGATAAGGTATTAATTATAAAAGGCAAAGATAGGGGAAAGTCCAATAAAGTTATTAAGGTGTTTCCCAAAAGGCATAGAGTAATAGTTGATTCCTTAAATATGCGGAAGAAAACAATTAGGCCCAAAAAAGAAGGTGAAAGCGGTCAGGTTGTTTCTGTCGCGTGGCCTATAGGGATGGAAAATGTTATGGTTATCTGCCATTCCTGCGAAAAACCGACAAGGATCGGCTCACGAATAGATGGTAATAAAAAAGTAAGATATTGTAAAAAATGCAAGACGGTAATTTAGAAAAAATAATAGTCGCAACCGGACTTGGTCGATTAAGACAAAGGCCGGCGTTTAGCGAAAAAATTCTTCCAGAAATAATGAATGAACTATCACTTATTACCGGACAAAAACCCGTAGTTTGCAAGGCGCATAAATCAATTGCGAGCTTTAAATTGAGGGAGGGGGACATAGTAGGGGCAAAGGTAACTTTGCGCGGAAAAAGAATGAAAGATTTTCTTGATAGATTTATAAACGTTGTTTTGCCAAGGGTTAGGGATTTTCGCGGCATCAGCCCGAAAAACATAGATGCTCAAGGTAATTTGACAGTAGGAATTAAGGAGCATACTGTTTTCCCAGAGATAAATCAGGATGAGGTTAAAGTGGACTTTGGCCTTGAGATTACATTGGTTTCTAATATAAAAAACCTTGATAAAAGTTATGAGTTTTACAAAAAATTAGGAATACCACTAAAAGAAAAAAAGGATAAGTAAAATGGCAAAAAAATCAGTTATAGCAAGGTCAAAAAAGGAGCCAAAGTATAAATCCCGCATTGTGAGGAGATGCTTTCGCTGTGGCCGCGCAAGAGGGTATATGAGAGAGTTTAACGTATGTCGCATATGCTTTAGGGAGTTGGCAAGCGATGGTCGTATTCCCGGTATTAAAAAATCATCATGGTAGAAATATGTATTGGGATATTTTAATTAGAATTAAAAATGCACTTGAACGTAAATACGAACGCGTAAAGGTTCCGTATTCACATTTTACTTTCAAGATACTAGAATCCTTGGTAAGGGCAGGCTATTTAGAATCTGTGGCAAGAAAAGGAAGAGGGCTCAAGAGAATAATTGATGTGAAGTTGAAATATGATGATTCGGGCTCATCTGCCATATCCGGGTTGAAATTTATAAGTCGTCCATCAAGGCGAATATATATTGGATACCGAGATATTCAAAGTTCACATCAGGGATACGGACACTACATTCTCTCTACTCCCGAGGGTATCTTCTTGGATAAAGAGGCTAGACGCAAAAAATTGGGCGGTCAAGTACTATTTGAAATTTGGTAATATGAGTAAAATCGGAAAAACACCAATAACTTTATTAGATGGAGTAACCATTGACATCAAAGAAGATGGCGTGGTTGTTAAGGGTAAGAATGCTACGCTTACAGTACCATTGCTTAAAAATATTGAAGTTACGCTAGATGGAGATAAGGTTGTATTCACTCCAAAAGGAAAAGGGAAACAAGTCGCAAGCAATTGGGGAACAATGCGCTCTCTTGTTAATAATGCGATTCTTGGAGCTTCTCGAGATTTTATTAAAAAACTTATAGTTGAGGGTGTTGGATACAAGGCAAATGTTGAAGGGGATAATTTAATATTAAAGCTTGGATATTCTCATCCGATTAAAATGCAAATTCCTGAAGGTATTAAAATTCAAGCAGAAAAAAACAGAATTACCGTCGCAGGCCCCAATAAGGAGAAGGTGGGCAAGATAGCGGCAGAAATACGAGAATTCAAAAAGCCGGAACCATACAAGGGAAAAGGCATTAGATATGAAGATGAAATTATTCGCAGAAAATCCGGTAAAAGGGCTATTGGAGCAACGGCATAATTATGAATAACAGCACTATACAAAAACGTAAAAGAAGGATACAACGCAGTCGCGCTAAGGTTTTTGGGACTAAGGAACGTCCCAGATTTGCTATCTTTAGAAGCAATAGATATCTATACTTACAGTTAATAGATGATTCTGTTGGCAATACGATTGTTTCGGTGTCATCAAAGGAATTAGATGCGCAGAAATTAAAAAAAACGAAAAGTGAATTAGCATTTCTATCTGGTGAGCTTTTGGCAAAAAAAGCAAAGGAGAAAAATATTTCCACAGTTTTATTTGATAGGAGATTTTATAAATATCACGGTCGAGTGAAAGCGGCGGCCGAAGGAGCTCGTTCAGGCGGGTTAAAAATATAAAAGAAATATATAGGTTATGGACAAGACAAATAAAAGAATGAATAGGCCGTTTCGTTCCCCTAAGAAAGATGAGTTTAGCGAACAGGTCCTTGATATAAGGAGGGTAACTCGTGTAACCGCGGGAGGTAAGAGGTTTAGGTTCCGAGCAACGGTTGTTGTCGGCAACAACAAAGGCAAGGTTGGTATTGGAATTGGCAAGGGACCTGATGTGCAGTCTGCTATATCTAAAGCAAAGGCGCGCGCAAAAAACAATGTTATTGAGATTAAGCTTAAGAACGGCACTATACCTCACGAGGTTGAGGCAAAGTTTAGCGCGGCAAATGTCCTTATAAAGCCTGCCGCTCCAGGGCACGGCTTGATGGCAGGCGGTTCTCTTCGCGTTGTTCTTAGCTCCGTAGGCGTCCGAGATGCTACGGCAAAATGCATTGGGAGAACAAAAAACAAATTAACGAATGCGTTGGCGACAATTGAGGCATTAAAAAAAATTAAGACATAGATATGCAACTTCACGAAATACAAGCCGTACATACGAACAAGCCGCGCAAAAGAATAGGACGTGGCGGTAAACGCGGGACGTATTCAGGAAAGGGAATAAAGGGCCAGAAATCAAGAGCCGGAAAAAAAATCAGACCTGCAATCAGGGATTTAATTCAAAGAACCCCTAAGCTTCGCGGGATACGCAATAAGGGTGCTCAATATAGGAAACTGAAAAAGAAAGGAGATAAAAGACATGCTTAGCTTTAAGAGAAGTTTAAAACTATTCAAGTTAAAAGATTTGCGTAAGCGGTTATTTATAGTCGCTATTATTCTTGTATTTTTTAGACTACTTGCCAATATCCCAATTCCTGGAGTTAATCCGGCTGAATTGGCTAATTTTTTTGGAAACAATCAACTGCTTGGATTTCTTAATATTTTCTCCGGCGGGGCTTTATCAAGGCTGTCAGTCGCGATGCTTGGTCTTGGCCCATATATTACAGCAGTGATTATTATGCAGCTTCTTACAATGATATTTCCTGGATTAAAATCGCTCTATTATGAAGAGGGTGAACAAGGAAAAGCTAAGTTTAATCGTATATCACGCTATATTACAGTTCCGCTTGCCGGACTCCAAGGATACGGCTTTTTAAGACTCCTCGCGTCTCAAAACGTACTGCCTCACCTTACGCTAATTGATTCCCTTGTAAATGTTTCCGTTATAGTCGCGGGTTCAATGGTGCTCGTCTGGCTAGGCGAACTGATTACAGAGCAAAAGATGGGTAACGGTATCTCTCTATTGATTTTTGCGGGGATCGTGAGCGCGTTTCCTATGACTATAAGAAACGCGATTGTTTCATATAGCCCCAGCCAGCTGCCAACATACATCGCATTTGTATTTATCGCGCTAATAGTTGTTCTTGGAATCGTTTTAGTTAATGAAGGAGAGCGTAAAGTACCAGTCTCATATGCAAAAAGAGTTCGTGGGAATAAGTTATATGGCGGAGTATCTTCATACTTGCCTTTTCGCGTAGGCCAAGCGGGTGTTATTCCTATAATTTTTGCGATTTCACTTCTCCTGTTCCCACAATTTTTGGGCCAAATGGTCTCTGCTTTTTCTGCTAATCTGGGCGCTACCATCAACGACCTTACAAATAGATTTATGGGGAATCAGTTACTCTACGGAGGGGCATATTTTATGCTGGTTTTTCTGTTTACATATTTTTATATCGCAATAACATTTGACCCCGAAGAGATATCAAAAAATCTTCAGAGAAGCGGAGGTTTTATACCCGGCATTAGACCAGGACAGCCAACCGCAAAGTTTATAAAAAGCATCGTGTCTCGCATCACGTTCTTTGGCGGTATTTTCTTGGGGCTTATTGCCGTCCTCCCGGTTATTATACAAGCGGCAATGCGGACGCAAGTGCTAACAATAGGGGGTACGTCAATCCTTATTGTTGTTGCGGTTGTACTAGAAACCGCAAAACAAATTGACGCGGAGCTTACGGTACGAGAATACGAATAATAAGATTATATGAATATAATTATTATTTCCGGTTCGCCAGGATCTGGTAAAAGTACACAAGCAAGACTTATTTCCAAGGAATTTGGATTTACGCATCTTGATACGGGTAAACAGATAGAGCAGTTTGTACACTACGGACCCGGAAAAGGAACTAAGGAAAATAAAATATTTGATTCAGGTGAACTTGAAGATTCAATTTGGACGCTTGAGTTTCTTAGTAAGGAGATTAAGAAAGTAGCAAAAAGTAGCAAGGGTATTGTTTTGAGCGGTTCTCCGAGGGCAATAGTTGAAGCGTTTGGAGACGATAAACACATTGGACTCTTGCAGTTATTTGATGAATTATACGGTAGGGATAATATAATCATTTTCTCGCTTAAAATTCCTCCAGAGGTCTCAATTTTACGCAACAGTAAAAGGGGACGAACATTAGATAAACCGGACGTTATTAAAAAAAGGCTTGTAGAATATGAACTTAAAACTATACCAATGATAGAAAAAATGAAAGAAGCTAATTATCGAGTTATTGATATAGATGGAAGTGGCACACCCGAGGAAGTTTTCACGTCAATAAAATCATATCTAGCGTGAGCAACCTCATAAAAACTCCTAAGCAAATAGAGAAGATCAGGGTATCCGGTAAAATATTAGCTGAAGTTCTACGCCTACTCTCACTCGAAGTAAAAGCAGGTGTTTCTACAATATATCTTGATGAGTTGGCAAGGGAGCTAATTGAAGAACGCGGAGGAGAACCGGCATTTTTAGGATATCATCCGGACGGAGCGGCATATCCATTCCCATATACACTTTGCACATCTATAAACAATGTTATTGTGCACGGCAGACCATCTGATAGAAAGTTAAAAGAAGGAGACATATTGAAGCTTGATTTGGGAGTGGATTGGAATGGCGGTATTACGGATGCCGCCATAACGGTTCCCGTTGGCAGGATTAGCGAGAACGCAAAACGGCTTTTGAAATTAACAAAACTTTCCCTTGATATGGGAATTAAAAAGGCGATTGCAGGAAATACATTAGGAGATATCGGACATGCAATAGAAACGGTTATAGTTGATGGTGGCGCAAATGTTATTGACGGTCTGACAGGACACGGTGTCGGCATTGAGCTTCATGAAGACCCGGTAGTATTTAATTTTGGCGAACCCGGCGAGGGCATTAAGCTTAAAGAAGGTATGGTGCTGGCGTTAGAGCCAATGACATCTTTTAGCACAGATGAAATAACACAATTAGCAGATGATAGCTTTGCCACGAAAGACGGAAGTATATCAGCTCACTTTGAGCACACAATTCTAATTAAAAAAACATCTGCAGAGATTCTTACGCGTTTACCGTCTAGTTAAATCCTCAACTTCCATATACCGCTGTTTTCATCAAAATACAGTAAATTTGTGCCGATATCATACATAAACCTATTTACATTAGAAGCTATTTTTACCGTATTTATGGGCAGAAAGTTGTCAATTTCAATAAAGTTCAATTCTCCCGAGGCGTCTTGAATAAAAAGATGATGACTATCTTTATACCAAGCTATATTTTTAATTGTAGAACTTTGTGAAGCTATGAATATTGGCTTCTTATCTTTTATATTTTCTGCCTTTAAATAATATGCGTATATCCCTGTATTCTTTTTAATAAAGACAAGTATCCCGTTATCGGGAGAAAACAAAAAAGAGGTTACGCTATCCGAAACACTTGTTGCCGTACCGGATCGGCGGTCTATAATAAATAACTTTCCAGCTTTATCTAAAATCGCAATTTTCTCACCGGAGCTTGAGGCCTTGATTTCTGCGAAACTATTTGCAGTTAGACTACTTTTTTCTAATATTTTACTTGTTGTCCTAAAAACCATATTAAAACTGGAAATTTCTCCTGTGGATGAAACCCAAAAGACCTCATTACCCGCAATCGTAAAGTCTTTAAGTTTGTTCGTAATTTGCTCTATTGCAAGCTTTTCCGTATCAAGCGTATATAACGCTTTTCCGGTCATTAGAATAAAGCGTCTATCGTTATAGGAATACGGTTCTATCTTTGTTATTGGGACGTTTCCACTAAGCCCTAATCTGGTTTGTTTGAGGTTGTTAAAAATTGCATTCAGGTTTAAAGATGAACTTAGATCAAATACATTAGAAAGATAATAACTTTTATTTTTCTTGCCATAGCTTATAACGGTTCCGCCGGAGGTGAATCCAATAACATCATCGCCTGCAATTGTTGAGTCATTGAAATATATATTGCCCTTCTCTACTGTTAAAAGCCTATTATTTCTAGCGTAAAAATCTTCAGTAGAAGATGAGATTAGCTCGCGTTTATCACGGGATACAAGCACAATATTGTCCAGTATGGAAACTTCGCTGGGCTCTACCGGAACATTTTTATGCCAGCTTGAGTATTTATCCTTTGTGATGTCAATTTTATATATACCCGGGCTAAGATTAGTCAAAAGGGTTCCAGACTGGAAAAAGCCGGACTTATTTTTTCTCGGACGACCATTGATATTTATAGAGCCGTCGGGTGGAGTAATTCTCAAGTAGATTGCTCCTGTTTGCACTATGGATTGTGTTTTTAGATTAAATCGAAATCCGCGTGAATAGTAAATCGTTATTGTTCCAACAATGATAAACAAGAACGTCAACACAAGAAACATAGTCCTTCTGGTTATACGGGTCATTATTCAATATAATAAGTGAGGTGAAATTTATTGTAAACGGTGGCAGGAAGCTCAGCGGAGAGGTTAGGACCTTGGGTTCAAAAAACGCTGCAACTCCAATCATAGCAGCCACACTCATAACAGAAAGACCGTGTGTCATCAAAAATCTTCCAATAATAGGAGATGTATTAACTATGATTGATGCACTAGAAAGCATTGGCTCTGAGATAGAGTGGCTTAGTGACAGAAGCATAAGAATAAGCAATAAACACATTGACCCGTCAAAATTAGACAGAAGGGTGGTCCGTAAAATCCGTTCATCTATCCTTCTTGTCGGCCCACTATTGTCGCGTTTCGGCTATCTTGAGATGAGCACCCCGGGAGGATGTCATATTGGAGTTCGTCCGATGGACGCTCATTTTGATGCGTTCAGAGAGCTTGGCGCGCATATCTTGTATGACGAAAAAGATGACCTATATAGGGTTGAGATAAAGAAGCACAATGACATTAAAGAGGTGATATTAAAAGAGTTTAGTCCGACGGCTACGGAAAACTTATTAATGTTTTTTGCATTAAGGCCGGGTGTAAAAATTAAAATTGCAGCTGCGGAGTCGCATGTTAAAGATTTGGGTGAATTTCTTCAAAAGATGGGAGCGCAGATAGATGGACTTGGAACTCACGAAATTGCCATTAATAAATCTGTGGACAAGAAGGGAGGCGAGATTGAATACACTATAATGAATGACCCGATAGAAGCCGGCACATTTATGGTTCTCGGTGCAGCTACGAAGAGCAATATTACAATAAGCGGGGTTCCGATAAATTCTCTCACACTTCCCATGTTGAAGTTAAAGGAATTCGGCGTGGAGTTTGAGATAAAGAATGATAATGTTATCATCAACGGAGCGTCGTCTAATCTCCGCTCAGTTTCTAAGGTTATGACACAGCCGTATCCGGGATTTCCATCAGACCTTCAGGCTCCATTTGGCGTTCTTGCTACGCAAAGCAAGGGAACAACGTTGTTTTTTGACACCCTATACGAGAGGAGGCTAAAATATCTTTACGAGCTTCAGAAGATGGGGGCAAAGGCGGAGTTTTTGGATCCGCACAGGGCAATTGTGAAGGGCCCAACAAAACTAAGCGGAACAACAGTTGAAAGCATTGATTTACGAGCAGGCGCGACACTTGTAATAGCCGCACTTGTTGCAAGCGGACAGAGCATACTTCACACGGCGGAACAAATAGATAGGGGATACGAACGGATAGAGGAAAGATTAAACGCTATTGGAGCGGACATAAAAAGAATTAATTCATAAATACATGTTTGTAGGCAAAATAGGCATAGACCTTGGAACAACGAATACGGTCGTATACGTTCCCGGAAAGGGATTTGTTATAAATGAACCAACAATAGTTGCTCTAAGTCTGCCAAGCAATACGGTTTTATCGGTCGGCAAAGAAGCGAAAGATATGATTGGCAGAACACCGGGAGACATAGCCGCATATCGTCCAATGAAGGATGGGGTGGTTGCCGATTATTATATTACACGCGCAATGCTTAAATACTTTATAGGAAAAGCTGTTGGAAGATGGAATATTTTTAAACCGGATGTTGTCGTATCAACTCCCGCGGGAATAACAACAACCGAAAAACGAGCAGTTATAAACGCCGCCGTAGAAGCGGGAGCGAAAAATACGTATATAGTAAGAGAGCCGCTGCTTGCCGCCCTCGGCGCAGGAATTACGATAAACTCATCATCGGGCAATATGATTATAAATATTGGAGGGGGAACGGCAGAAGTAGCGGTCATATCCCTTGGCGGCATAGTATGCTGGTCAAGCTTGAGGGTTGCAGGAAATAAATTTGATTCCGCTATTATAGATTATGTAAAGAAAAAATACTCTGTTTCAATTGGTGAGCAAACCGCCGAAGCGGCAAAGATAGCGATAGGAACGGCAATACCAATAAAGGCAAAAGAGGAGTTTGAGATAAGGGGTCGCGACATCATATCCGGTCTTCCAAAAGATTTGGTTATTAATTCAAATGAGATTGCGGAAGCATTAAATCCATTTCTTATGGATATAGCCGCGTCTGCACAAAGCGTTTTTAATCAAACCCCACCGGAACTAGTCGCTGATATTATGGAGAAGGGCATTATCATATCTGGCGGCAGTGCCGGTTTGAATAATATGGATGAATTTTTCAAGCGACTATTGGGCGTGCACGCATACATAGCAGAAGAAGCAATTCTATGCGTTGCAAAAGGCTCCGGACTTATCCTAGAACACCTGGGCACATATAAAAGAACTCTTCTTCAAAAAAAATAAAATAATGCTTATTGGTCAATCTAAACTTATAAAAACATTTAAAAACCTTGTAGATAACGACAATATCTCGCATGGATATATTTGTTTTGGAGAACCTCAAACAGGCAAATATTCTTTCGCTCTCGCTCTTGCCTCTTTTCTTGAAGGTATGGAGTTTGATATACCGGAATTAACGGATGAGAGACTGCCAAAAACACTGCTAAGAGAAACTGTTATAATCCGACCGGGAGATAATGGCTCTATAGGCATTGATAAGACAAGAATTATGAGTGAATTTCTTATGAAAAAGCCGGTATATTCAAAGTTTAGGATAGCAATTATAGATGATGCCAACAGGTTGACCATGGAGGCGCAAAGCGCAATATTAAAAATTACAGAAGAACCGCCAAGAAGCAGTCTAATAATCCTCGTGCTTCCATATCCGGAAGTAATATTGCCCACCCTTCAATCAAGATTTCAAAAAATATATTTTCCGCGATTAAATAACGAAACTATTGCGCGCCTGGTGTCTGATAGGTTTAATGTTTCCGGTGATAAAGCAATGCAAGTTGCATCAATTTCATTCGGACGTCCCGGAAGGGCAATAGATTTAATGAGCAGAGACGATGTTAAAAGGGCAAGAGATGATGTTATTGCGCTATTGAACCGCAAAAAAGAAAAAAAGATATTTATAAAAACGCTTGTGGAGAACCAAACGAAGCTCGATTTATTTTTCATGGACTTCATTGCAGAACTTGCCAAAGATCCGCTAAAAAACTACGATGTTTTAAAATTGGCGACTATCCGATTAACAAATATATCAAGTCTCAACACCAACAAAAGGTTGCAATTAGAATCAATATTATGGAATATCTAGAAGAATTCGGAGAAAAACTCAATAAAATAACCGGTGAGCTAAAAGAAGAATTAGCGGGTATTAGGACTAATCGTCCTACAACCAAGCTAATCGAGAATATTATTACTGATTATGCGGGACAACCCATACAGATTAAACAACTTGGCACGATCGGTATAGAATTACCTCGCAATTTACTTGTTACGCCGTGGGATAAAAATGCAATTCCGATAATTATTAAAGCCGTTGAAAACGCTAATATTGGCGTATCCGTATCATCGCAAGAAAATATAGTTAGAATAAGCTTGCCGGAGCTGACAGATGAAAGAAGAGAAGAGCTTATAAAGTTAGTAAAAAACGCAGTTGAAAAGTCAAGGATTAAAATGAGAACGCTAAGAGATGATGTCCACAAGCTTGCTACTAATGAAAACGATGAAGATGAAAAGTTTAGAAAGAAAGAAGAGCTTCAATCAATAGTAGACTCATTTAACAGGGAGGTTGATGGGGTTCTTAAAACAAAGATTGATGAAATTAATAACTAATATATGCTAACCCTTATTGTAGCGGGGATTGTTTTTATTTTTATTCTTATCGTTGGCCATGAATTTGGTCATTTTATTGCTGCGAAACTTCTTGGAATGAGGGTTGATGAGTTCGGAATAGGTTTTCCTCCTCGTCTCTTTTCAAAAAAGATTAAAGAAACTGAATACAGTATTAATCTTTTGCCGTTTGGAGGTTTTGTTAGAATATATGGTGAGAGTGCAGGTGTTTCAGAAACTTCCAAGGACGACAAAAGAAGTTTTTCAAATCAATCGGCACTTAAACGAGTGATTGTCGTGATATCCGGAGTATTGATGAATTTTTTAATAGGATGGCTGGCTTTGAGTATTGTTTTTGCAGCTGGTACGCCAACGAGATTAATAATAGATAACGTTGCGCAAAACAGTCCGGCTGAAACGGCGGGATTAAAATCAGGCCAATATATAGAAGGATATTCATCTGTTGATGAATTTATTGGGTTCGTAGACAGTAACAAGGGCAGTGAAATTACTGTAAATGGATTGAATATGATACCGCGAGAGAATCCTCCTGAAGGCGAAGGACCGCTTGGCGTTGTGTTGCTTGAAGGTGGAATTCAAAAAGAAAGCATTATTAAAAGTATAGTTTCTGGACTTATCTCATCAATTAAATTACTAGGGCTTATTACGGGGTCTTTTGTAAGTCTATTTAGCGGTTTATTTACCGGTGACTTCACTATGCTCGGTCAAGTAACCGGACCCGTTGGAATATTTGGTATGATAGGAGAGGCAACACGCCTGGGTATAACTTCTTTTTTGCAATTTCTTGGGATAATATCATTGAACTTGGTCGTGTTAAATCTATTGCCATTTCCCGCATTGGATGGAGGAAGGTTTTTGTTTATAGCCATAGAAAAAATAATGAGAAGACGATTAAGTCGTAAGGTGGAAATCATTACAAATGCGATAGGGATCTCATTACTTCTACTGTTAATGGTAGTTGTAACTATACGGGATATAATAAAGATATTATGAGACAATCTGCTCTATATACAAAAACTAGACGTGAGACCCCAAGAGATGAGGTTTCAAAGAATGCCAGGCTGCTTGTGCGTGGAGGATTTGTAAACAAAGAAATGGCGGGAGTGTATTCATATTTGCCGCTTGGCGTAATGGTATTGAGAAAAATAGAAAATATAATAAGAGAAGAAATGAACTCAATAGGAGGACAGGAGGTCTATCTTTCGGTTCTTCAAAACCCACATCCGTGGAAAATGTCAGGCAGGTGGAATGATTCGACTATGAGTGACTGGTTTAAAACAAGAAATAGTGAATTCGGGCTTGGAAACACCCACGAAGAGCCACTGGCATACTCAATGCGATATCACATTTCTTCATATAAAGACCTCCCTATATATGTTTATCAGATTCAATCAAAGTTTAGGAAAGAATTAAGAGCAAAAAGCGGCCTTCTAAGGGGAAGGGAATTTATTATGAAAGATTTATATTCATTCAACAAAGACACAGCAGGACTTGATACGTTTTATGAAAAATGCGCTCGCAGCTACAAAAAAATATTTAAAAGAGTTGGCATTGGTGATAAAACATATTTCACCTTTGCAAGCGGCGGCGTATTTAGTAAATATAGCCATGAATTTCAAACTATAAATGACGCCGGTGAGGATACTATATATATAGATGAAGAAAAGGGAATAGCAATCAATAAAGAGGTTTATACAAAAAAGACTGTTCGGGAACTCGGACTTAATGAAGAAAAGCTGATTAAAAAGAGTGCAATAGAAGTCGGTAATATATTCAAGCTTGGGACTAGATTCTCCGAAGCGTTAGGGTTAACATACGCAGACAAAAATGGAAACGACATTCCAGTTGTTATGGGAAGTTATGGAATAGGATTGGGGCGTCTTATGGCAACATTAGTTGAGGTGCTTTCCGATAACAAGGGCATTGTATGGCCGGAATCAGTATCTCCATTTAAATTGCATCTCATTGAACTGGGAAGCGGTCTTGGTAAAAATCTATACAACACGTTAAAGAAAAATAATATAGATGTATTGTATGATGACAGAGACATAACTGCAGGTGAAAAATTCACGGATGCAGATTTATTGGGCATTCCATGGAGATTTGTGGTGAGCCCTAAAACTGGGAAGAAAATTGAGATTAAAAAAAGAACTTCCAAAAAGGCACAAATTATAAGCTATGATGAGGCTATTAGAAAATTTTCATAAACGTGCGGGTATTGATCTTGGGACGGCAAACCTTCTCGTATATATTAAGGGGCAAGGCATTACGGTTAACGAACCTACACTTGTAGCTGTAAATAATCGCACAAACCAGATTCTTGCCATCGGGAGTGAAGCTAAGAAGATGCTTGACAGAACACCGGCACACGTAACATTGATAAAGCCGCTCATGAACGGTGTGGTGTCCGATTTTGAAATAACAGAGGAAGTTCTCAAGCATTCTCTCAGACAGGCAGGAGGCAACACATTTTTCTCAAGGTATCAGCTTGTAGCTATAACTATTCCTACGGACCTTACCGAAGTTGAGAGAAAATCGGTTGAAGATGCAGCTATCGCGTCCGGAGCATCACGGGTAAAGCTTGTTGAGGAACCCATAGCTTCTGCAATTGGAATACGCTTGCCAATTGAAGACCCAACGGCAAACATGATAGTCAATATTGGCGGCGGAACTACCGAAATATCAATCATATCCGTGGGAGGCGCCGTAGTCTCAAGAAGCGTGAAGGTTGCGGGACAACAGTTGAGCGATGACATAATAAAGTTTATAAAAAATGAACATAAATTATTAATAGGCGAGCCAACAGCCGAAGAACTGAAAATAAATATAGGATCTGCCGTGCCAATTGACGAAAGGCTGGAAATGCCGATTAGGGGCCGTGATATATCTTCCGGATTACCAAAAGAAGTGGTGGTTAAAAATACGCATATTAAAGCCGCTCTCCAAAAATCACTTAAATCAATATCTGACACAATAAAATCACTTCTTGAAGAAGCCCCGCCCGAGCTAGTTGGCGATGTGTGCGAGAAAGGAATATATCTTGCCGGAGGAGGATCTCTTCTTAGAGGGCTAGATAAATATATAGAAAAAGAGATATCGGTAAAAACAATTTTAGTGGATGACCCGCTGACATGCGCCGTAAGGGGATTGGGAATTATTATAGAGGACCCTAAAAATTATGAAACCATTCTTTCAAATCAAGAACGACCCAAGCCAATTGATTTATGAGAAAAATCTCCACCCTAAGCGCAATAATCGTGCTTTTGCTTTTATTGATTTTTGGTGGACCCTTATTTGATAAAAAGCTTTCCATAAGCCAATCAATAAATAATCTACTGAGCATCCCTTCTTCCAGGCAGGAGTTTGAAGATAAAATAGCAAGCCTGGAGGCGGAAAACCTTAAATTAAGAAAGCAAATTCTGTCAAAAGATGGAATAGATAGCGTTTCAGCTAAAGTATATTCAAGCTATCCGCTCAACAATAGAAGCGAAATTGCAATTTCTGCCGGTAAAAAGAATGGGATAGAGGTGGGAGATACCGTTGTATACGGTGATAATGTTCTTGTTGGAAAAATAACAAATGTATTTAAATCCTCAAGCATTGTAACAACAATATTTGATCCTTCTTGGGAAATATCAGTTCGCATTGGAGATAATGAAGTTGACGCGCTTTTAAGTGGAGGTAATGAACTTACGCTAACACTAATACCCAAAGAAATAGAGATTAAGCCCGGCGAAAAAGTCGTCTCGGCTGGTTCAAATATTCCGTACGGACTGAAAATTGGAATTGTCCGCAGCGTATCTGATATCCCAGGTGGGGTATTTAAAAAAGCGATAGTTGAGCCGGACTTTCAAATCAGACAATTAAGGGATGTGGCAATTTATCATTAGCGCGACAATTGTATCGTTGACCGCTTTTATTCAAACTACAAATCTAGTTTTTATTAATGGGCTAAAGCCGGATTTAGTGTTAATAGTTTTAGCAATTCTAGCGGCTATCCATAAAGAGTGGAAGATACGTACGCCGTTAGCGCTTATTGCAATTTTTATCCTTAAATTTTCTCCAATGATTAATTGGATGGATGTCATATTCGCCGCAACGGTTTTTATGGCAATGTCACTAGTCGACTATCTGCCATGGAAAAAACTCGTGAACATAATTGTTTCTATTATGATTGGTACAATTATAATCAATGCATCTGCAATTATATCTGTGGTTTTTATAGAGGAGTTGTTGTTAAATCTTATAATATCATTAATTTTCTTCTTAGTAATAAACAACTTATATGCGAAAATCATTAAAACGCAGAAAAATAGATTTTGAAGAAGTTATATCAGATAGTTATTCTTCTCAAAAATTAGATAGTGTGGAAAAGCCGATAAAACCGATTGTTTTTTATCTGGTATTTGTAATAGTTGCGCTGTTTTCTTTGCTGTTCCTTGTAAGGACACTCTTCTTTACCGTAACCCTGCATGATAAATATGCCGATAAGGCGCACGACAATATAAATCAAAGCGCTCCCATAATCTCTCCGAGGGGTATTATTATGGATAGAAATTCTATTCCATTAGTAGAGAATAAAGCCATTTTTAGCGTATTTTTACGATTGAATGAAATGATGCGAAACAATGAAGAAGAGGCAGTTCTTGACGTTTCGGATAAAATATTGGGGATGGATAGGGGTAATGTAAAGAAAACTCTTGACGAAACAAATCCAGAGGATACAACGGGCATAATATTGTCAAAAAATATCTCGCGCGACCAGGTAATAGCAATAAAGTCATTAAATCTAAAATCTATTCTTGTTGAAAATGATTATGAGAGAAATTATAAAAATCCCGCATTCTCGCATATAGTGGGATATGTCGGATTAGTCAATAAGTCGGATTTATCTAAAGATAAAAACCTTGTATTGAACGACCTTATAGGCAGATCCGGCCTTGAGGCATTTTATGACAAAAAACTTAGAGGTAAAAATGGGGAGATAATAACTTATTATGATGCCCTTGGTAATGTAATAGATATTAGCCGCACAAAAGAGCCGATTGCCGGAGGCGACATTAAAACAACCATAGATTCTGATCTTCAAAAATATTTTTATAAAAGAATGCTCGCCGGATTAAATTCGCTTGGTAGAACATCCGGTGTTGGTATAGCTATAAACCCCCAAAACGGCGAAGTCCTTGCGTTAATTAGTTTTCCAAGCTTTGACGCAAACAATATATCTCCTTATTTGAACGACCCCTCTAAGCCGTTATTTAATCGTGTCGTTTCAGGGCTTTACAGCCCGGGCTCTACAATTAAGCCCGTTCATGCCACGGCAGCGCTTGCAGAAGGAATTGTAACTCCTA
>CAJVWL010000002.1 GCA_913009745.1 uncultured bacterium
CAAATCGGAAAGGTTTTTTTCCTTGACATGCTGCATTAGCTTCAGCCTTGCGGTAAGATTGTCCAAAGGCACGTCAAAAAAGCCCTGAATCTGGTCTGAATGCAAATCCATTGTAATAACCCTGTCTGCCCCTGCCTTTGTTAAAAGGTCTGCAACAAGCTTTGCAGTTATTGGCTCCCTGCTTGCCGCCTTCCTATCCTGCCTTGCATAGCCATAGTAGGGGATTACCGCGGTTTTTCTTTCATCGCTTGACCTTTTGGCTGCATCAATCTTTATAATCAATTCCATTAACAGTCAATTCGCTACCCTTAATATCTAGACCTGTTGGATAAAAGCGCACTCTTGCAATAGCGGTTTTCCTTCGCCCAATACCTTCAAAATATTTCACCTGTTTTACAGAAGTCTTAGCCATTATTTCTCAAAAGTTAACATTTTTAATCGTTCCGAACGTAAGCGATTTTTAGGAAGCATCCCCTCAATTGCATGCCTTATAACCCACTCGGGATTTTTGTTAAAGGCATTTTTATATGTGGTTTTTTTAAGATGTCCTGGACGCCCAATATGACGATAATACATCTTCTGTTGAGCTTTTTTTCCAGTCAGTTTAACTAAAGAAGCGTTTTTAATAACAACCTTATTTTCTCCGGCCTTCCTCGGTTCATAATCAGCAGAATCTTTTCCTTGAAGTAGATAAGCAACTCTGCTTGCAAGCCTTCCCAAGCTTTCGTCTTTTGCGTCAATTGTGTAGTCTGCCATAAATAAGTTTATACAAATTCTATAATAACTTGAGAGGCTCCGTCCCTTTTTCTGCTTTTTGAAGTTTTAACAATTCTCAAATATCCACCGGTTCTTGTCTTATAGCGCGGCGCAATCTCATGATACAGTTTATATGCAGCGTCCTTCGGGATACGTCTCATTAGAAGTCTTAACGCGACAAGATTATCATTCTTGGCAATCGTAACCAGCTTTTCAACCATTGGACGGATTTCCTTTGCCCTTGCCTCTGTTGTTTGAATGCGGTTTTCCATAATTAGGTTGTGCGCAAGAATAGCTAGAAAGCTTTTTCGCCTTCCCATAATCCTTCCAAATTTTCTTCCGCGCTTAAGATGCTTCATTGCTAAAACGTATTATTTCTTCGCCGATTTTTTTACTGTTTTCTTTTGTTTAGATGCTTCTTTAGCTGTATTTGGTTTATCACTTTTAGCTTCGGACTCAATTTCCTGTCCCATAACATCTATTTCACTAATTTTGCCAAAATGGTCAAGCAATATGCTTGACGATTTATGCATGGCGCTTGACGGTGAAACTGTTCCATCAGTTTCAATCTCAACCCTGATTTTATTATAGTCTGTATGTTCCCCAACACGCATATTCTCAACCCTGAAATTAGCGCTAATGACGGGAGAAAATATCGCATCAAGCGCTATTGTTCCAACCGGAAGACGCCCCATCTTACGCGCAGATACAGGCTCATATCCCAACCCTTTTTCCACGGTAAACTCCATATCCAACTCTGTATTTTTAGATGTAATCGTTGCAATAACTAGGTCTTTGTTTTGAATCTCAACTTGAGAATTACCCTTTATGTCGCCGGCTGTTACTTTTTTATCACCTTTAATTTTTAGTGTTAATGTCTGCGGTTCGTCTGCATAAAATTTAAAGCGCACTTTTTTTAAATTCAAGCCTATCTCTACCACATCTTCAACAATTCCGGGAATTGTTGAAAATTCATGACCAACTCCTTTAATCTTAAATTTTGTAATCGCCGCTCCGGGAAGAGATGACAATAAAGTTCTTCGCAGGGCGTTGCCTATTGTAATTCCATAACCGCGATATAAACCTAGGATATCAAACACTCCCGAATATTCGTCTTCTGAAATTCTTTTTATTTTTACCGTATCACTTAAATATGCGTATTCCATATTATTTTACTTTTTTGAATAATAATCGACTATTAAATTAATGTTAAATGGGAACTCCACATCCTTTGGATGAGACTCAACCTTTCCCTCAAACGTTGTCGTGTTTAGCGATAACCATGGAGGAGTATCATAGCTCTTGAGTTTCTCGCCAAGGTCCTGAAAAAAAGATATATTCCTTGATGCAGGTTTAATGGTAATAACATCACCCGGCCTAACGGCATAAGAAGATGTTGTAACTTTTTTGCCGTTCACAAGAATGTGTCCATGAGAAACTATCTGCTTGCCAATTGAACGACTTGGAACAAACCCCAAACGCATAATAACATTGTCCAAACGACCTTCAAGCGTGTTGGTAATTATTTTGATTGCGGAATCTTTGCTTTTTGCGGCATCTTGAAAGATTTTTTTCAACTGTTTATTGGTAAGGCCGTACGAAAACTTGAGTTTTTGCTTTTCCCTAAGTTGACTGCCGAATTCACTGGGTTTTCTGCGATATTGCTTGCCATGCTGACCCGGTGGATACGGCTTTCTAATTAAAGCCCTTTTTGGCGAAACAGCCCTATCACCGCGAATGGATAGTTGCGCACCTAAGCTTCTTTCTTTTTTCTCTAATACTCGTGCCATAGAATTAATATTTGTTATGCCCTCCTGGCTTTTCTTGGTCTTGGTCCATTATGCGGAATTGATGTTATATCACTTATGGATACAACATCAAGTCCGCTATTCGCGAGTGAGCGAATAGCGGAATCTCTACCGGGTCCGATTCCGGAAACATATATTTCAACTGTATGCGGTCCTGTTTTAGCGATCTTCTCAACAATCGCCTCAATAACCTTAGAAGCGGCAAACGGTGTTGCTTTTTTGGGACCGGAATATCCAAGCGCTCCTGCGCTCGTCCATGCAATTACGTCTCCCTTGTCATCTGTAACGGTTATAACGGTGTTATTATAGGAAGCTTTAATATAAATGCGCCCAGCCTCAATGCTCTTGCGTGTTTTTTTCTTAGCCAAACTCCCGCCCGTTCTGACGGCTTTTGTTTTCTCTTCTCCTATCCCCTTTTGCGCGATACGTTTCTTGCCCATTTTATTTAAGCGTTAGCTTTTTTCTGCCGCTTCCCGCGGTCATTCTAACATTACCTCGCACGGTCCTGCTGTTTCTCCTCGTTCTTTGGCCCCTTGCCGGAAGCTTCCTCGCATGACGAATGCCGCGATAACTTTTAATAGTCTTTAATCTATTTATACTTTGCCTAATGGATTGTCTTAATTCTCCTCCAATTTTATATCGTTCTTCTATTTCGTTTTTTATCTTAGTAATCTCTTCGGGTGTTAAATTTTCTGCTTTTTTTACTTTATCTATTCCTGTTTTTTCTAAAATCTCACCTGCAGACGTACGCCCAATCCCATATATATATGTGAGGGCTATTTCTATATTCTTATCGTCTGGGATATTTATTCCAACAATTCTCATATTTCTTAAATAATTTAATTTGATTAAGCTAACGATACATATATATTGTCTTATCCCTGTCTCTGTTTATGTTTTGGATTGCTTTTACAAATCACATAAAGGCGTCCCTTTCTACGGACGACTTGACAATCTTTACAAATTTTCTTAACCGATGCCCTAACTTTCATAAGCACATTTACAGACGCCAGACTATTCTGCCCCTTTCATCGCCGGGTTGTGACATCTCAACTCTAACCTTATCTCCGGGCAAAATACGAATTCTGCGAACCCTCATCTTCCCCGAAATATACGTCAGAATTTCACGATTATCATCAAGCTTTACTCTAAATGTAGCACCAGGTAAAGCTTCTAATACAACTCCTTCAGTAATCATCTAGCGCGAAGTGGATATTATCATACCTTTTATTTAACGTCAACGATAATTTTGTTAATCTTTTTTGGAACCTTATTTACCCAAAATGGCCAAAAGCTAATTTCGCCTGACTGAATCCCCGGAATAGAAAATATAAGCGTTTTTAACTCTGCTTCATTTTTACCTTGAGCTTCTGCTTTAAACTTCCCAATATCAAAAGGCTGTGTCCATTCGGAGCTGAAATCTATTGATGTTGTAAGCTCTTTCCCGTCGGGGGTTACTTTTGGCTTATCATATTTAAGGCTATAATCGCGCACGGCCAGATCAACTCCTGTCTCCCCTTCAACTCGTTTGCCAAGCGTCTTAACAAGTTCGTCCTCCTTAAATGCCGTAAGAATACCCTCTCCGCGCACCGTAATTGTAAATAGTCCGGCTTTATTAACATTATCATCAACGCTCTCGTCAACAATTGTGAATTGGTAGGCACCGTCAATGATTTTCATATCGTCTGGAATACTTAAAAGGAGCTGTGTTTTTGTGGCTTCATTAAGTGTTTTGTATATATCATCCTTGGCTGTTTTGATGTCGTCATCCGTCGGAATCTTCATCTCGCCTATATTCCCGCCAGTCATTGAACCATCGGATTTTCCATAAAAACTATCATATTTTGGAGAGCCTTGAAACCCCGGTATCCTAAATCTTTCTACCGGACCTATATTATATTTCTCGCCTGGCTTGTCCGCAGTAACATCAGCCTCTATGCTGGATGGAATTATTTTTCCATCAGTAATTTTTGCGCCTGGAACCACAATGTCTTTATTGATTCTATAAACTTTACCGTCCGGCGTAACAAATCTTGTTGTTTTTACAAGATCTTGTTTATCAGAGCTGTATGCATTAAAAATAGTAATTTTTCCCGTAGATTTTCTTTCTACAAAGTCTTTTCCGGTGGCCGGATAGGATTTTGTAAGATTCTTTTTTTCGGAGAAACTCACACCTCGTATGCGCGCAACATCATTTATAAATGAATCGTTTTCAGCCGCAGTTGATACGTTTAGTGTGCCCACAAAGTCCCATTTCGTCTTAATAAAGTCAAGTGTGATTTTTACGCGCGGGAGCGCAGTTAATATTAAGGTTATACCTATTGTAAGTAGTGCCGCAACCGCCAATGCGGTAAGAAATCTTTTTACCGGAGCCGGTTTATCTTCTTCTGTATTTTCGTCATACGGTTCGTCGATAATAGATTCACCATCCTCTTCATCTGATATATTTAGACCACGATTCTTTCTCTCCTTTCTTCTCCTGCCAAATTTTTTAGATAACCTCTTTTTTTCTTTCTTAATTGTGATTTCTTCATCTATCACTTCTTTGTCCTTGTCATCCAAATCTTCTTTAATGTCTATGTCTTTCTTCTTGTCTGTAACAACTTTTACAATATCGGATACCGGCTTTCTTTTTTTTCCAAAAAAGGGATCGGCCGTTTCAAACCCCGAAACTGCGGCTAATTCAAGAACATCACTATCCACAGATTCTATTAGAACCTTTTTTCCGGAAGCCCTGGATTCTCTTTTTAAGAGTAAAAAGTTGTTTCGCGATGATGCGAATTCGGAGCCTCTTGGAATATAAACAACACCCGCTTCATCCGACCCCTTAATTACCTTGCCTATAATATTTGCCGCTGAATCGGCTTTATTTACATATATTTTTTTCACTAGATAATATTTCTGTTTTTCTGACTTTCTGCCCCTTAACCGTTATCAATATGCCGATAAAGGATAAACGCCACAACTTATGGTATCACAAAACCATAAAATCTTTACTACCCACCCGGCATCAACCATTTAATCCTGCGCTGGGCAAGCTGATTAAGCTCATTATATATTTCATGCACCTCGTCTTCAATAAACTTTTTAATATCCAAGTTGCCGGAAACTTCAAATAGCTTAATCTGCTTTTTTTTGAAATAAAATCTTTTCCGCCAAACACTCTTCGGAAGACTAATGGAGCTCTTTATATACACGGGTGGAATTGCCATGGCGCTTTTACCGACGATTTTTTTGATATTAGCAGTTATCCCGCCAATGAAGTTATCAAAGCAGGTATAAAATATTTTATCTATCTCCCTGCTTACGCGTAACGATATTTCTCCGTTGATATATTTATGATAGATACTGAATGCAACCGGTTCTGCGACATTCAACTGTTCACTTATCGCACCGATTATATTGGCAATTCCCCATTTAAATTCTTCAGAATACGCAATTTCTGATGTAGATATAATAAAAATATTTGTTACATCTCTGTTAATTTCCGCATAAATCGCATTATCAAGAGTGTTCTCTTTTGCAAGAAGATATGCCCTGATAACGCCTCCTTCAAATATACTGTGTCCTTCAACAAACATGTCCCGTTTTGTCATTGTTATGCTCAAAAATATCTCCAACTCTCTCCCGGTAAAACCACGTGGATTTAGTATGGTGTTCCCGTCAATTTTAACTCCCATTATGCGCGCATCTGTGAGTAATAAATCAACTTCATTTACATCAAGACGCTCCGCAGCCTCACTGCGACATTTATCAAATAGTTTCCATATTGCCTGTGAAATATAGTTTTCAAGGTCAACGGCCCCGAGCTCTTCATGCGGGTTACTTCTCACAACACTTACGGATGTAAAAATCGTTACTGCAGATTTGGAATCTAAATCAAGAATTTGCTCCACTAAAGAAATTATAATACGGTGGCGCGAATGCGTCTAATTCCGGCTGATACTGCTTTCTCTTTTTTAATTACAAACTTTCCTATCGCCCCAGTACGGGAAACGTGCGGTCCCCCGCATATCTCTTTTGAGAATGCGGCGTCTATTGAGTCTCCGGTATAATATACTTTTACCTTAGCGGGATATTTTGCGCTCTCAACATACAGGGCGCCCTTGTCTTTCGCTTCATCAAGGGGCAACTCAATAAAATGTACGGCCATGTCTTTTCTGATTGCCCCATTAACAACGTCCTCTATTTCTTTTAATTCTTCATCTGTAACCTTTCGCGGAAAAGTAAAATCAAACCGAGTCCTCTCCGTTGTTATGTCAGAACCGCGCTGCCTCACGTCTTCTCCGAGAACACGCCTAATGGCAGACTGCAGAAGGTGCGTTGCGGTATGGAGACGCACTACCTTCTCTAATTCATTTTTGTCCCCGGCTTTGAGTTCACCCGTATCAAGAATCAGTCCGTGTCCTCCAAACTTTTTCTCAACGCCGGCACGAGAAATCTCCTGATGCTTTTTGAACTCCTTCTCAAAATCTTCCTTTGTTAAATTGCCAACAACTTCAACGGGAGCAACTTCCTTAATAAGTTCAAATGGAAGACCGTAGCTTTCATATAAACTAAATGCATCCTTTGCAGTTAGTTTTTTATATTTAGAAAGCTCCCTAAGACCCCTGCCAATGGCGGTCTTAAATCTCTTTTTCTCTTCCTCCATAACAAGTAGAATGGCGCTTGTGTCTTTCAGGTTTTTATATACGCCATCAAACTTAGATGAGATAACCGGAACAACTTCCGTGAAGAGGTCCGGATGAACGTCATACTTAATCTGAAGCGCTATGACCCGGCGCAAAAGGCGGCGCAGGATATATCCCGCTTCCTTGTTTAATGGACGCACTCCGTCAGCTATCAAAAAAACAGATGCCCTAATATGATCTGCAAATATTCTCTTTATTCTAATATCTAAACTCGGAGCGAGTAAATCAATTTTCTCAATAATAGGAAGCAATAGGTCTGTCTTATAAACACTATCAACTCCATCTATGACCATCATTAGTCTCTCAAAGCCCATTCCAGTGTCAACTCCGGGTATCTCAAGTTTCTCAAGTTTCTTTGCGGGCTCCTCTGATATTAACTCTTCGCGTGATCCCGGAAAAAAATATTCATTAAATACGATATTCCATACCTCAATATCTTCTCCGGATGAATCTTTGCAATATATTTCCGTTGTTGGTCCGCATGGCCCGGAATTACCGGTTGGCCCCCAAAAAACATCTTCAATCCCCTCTTCGCGAACATCGGATATTCCCAATGAATTCCATATCCTTCTTGATTCTTCGTCTTTCTGAACGCCATGAGAACCCTTAAATACGGTGACGTATGAAATCTCAAGGCTAAGATCTTTCGTTATAAACTCATATGCATATTCAATGGCTTCCTTCTTGAAATATCCACCGAAAGAAAAGTTTCCCAGCATTTCAAAGAATGTTAAGTGCGATGTGTCTCCTATCTCCTCTATATCAGAAGTTCTGAAGGATTTTTGTATTGATACGGTGTTTTCCGATTTGAAATCCTTGATTGGGTCTGCCTCTCCCGTATAATATTTTATAAATTGCTGTACTCCCGCAGTTGTTAAAAGAACGGATGGGTCTGTCGGAATTAACGACGAGGAGTCAACCACCGTATGTTTCCTATCCTCAAAAAATTTTAGAAACTTTTTTCTTACTTCCTTTGAACTCATAAATAAATGATATACGAATTTCCAAACCGGTCATAGTGTACTGATTGAATCATACTAAAGGGAAATCCCGCAAAAAAGTTAAAGGGAATATAAGCTAATAATCGCTTAATTTCGCAGCACGCTCGTGCATACGAATTTTCTCAAGTGCTTTCGCTTCAATCTGACGTATTCGCTCACGCGTCACACTAAAAACCTTGCCGACCTCCTCAAGGGTATGGGTAACCCCGTCTTCAAGCCCGAAACGCATCTCCAGTATTTTTTTCTCGCGGTCTGTTAAATCATTAATAATTTCGTGTATCTGGTCGCGTAAAAGCTCCTGCGATGTTATCTGTATCGGAGTTGCGCTGGTTTCGTCTTTAATAAACTCAGCAAGCGTTGACTTGTCATCCGCATCTCCAACGGGCTGTTCAAGAGATATAACATCTTGTGATATTTTTTTAATATGGCGTACTTTTTCAATACTCAGCTCCATCTCAATCGCTATTTCTTCTACCAGCGGTTCGCGTCCCAATTCTTGCGCAAGCTTGCGCTTCGCCTGCGTGAATTTAGAAATTGTCTCAACCATATGAACCGGTATCCTAATAGTCCTTGACTGATCGGCCAATGCTCTCGTAATCGCCTGTCTAATCCACCATGTGGCATAAGTAGAAAACTTGAACCCCCTTTCGGGGTCAAATTTCTCTACCGCCTTAAAAAGCCCAATATTCCCCTCTTGGATAAGGTCTGAAATCGACAGCGGTCCGCGATGAACATATCGCTTTGCTATAGAAACCACCAATCTAAGATTTGCCTTTATAAGTCTTTGTCGCGCCTGTTCATCGTCGTCTGCTATGCGTCTTGCAAGGTCCTTTTCCTCGACCGGCGTAAGAAGCGCAGTTCTCCCGATTTCCTTAAGATACATCTGCACATTATCCGGAACAGAACCAGTAATCTTTGTTGCGGACCGAAGCTCTTTTTCGCTTATTTCATCTGATTGCGCGCTAAGCAATGACTCCACCTCAATAACGCGAATACCCTCTTTTTCAAGCCTTGCATAAATCTCCTCCAAGAAATCTGTATCCCTTTCAATTCTCGGAAAATAGTCAAGAATTTCTATATCGGTAATATACTTCTTTGATTTTCCTCTTTCAATCAGCTCATCAAGATGTTTCTCTTTGGCTGGTTTTCTAACTACCCTATCCACGCCACGTATTGCGGATTTCTTGGTATGCACCTTTTGTATTTTCGCGGTATTTTTAATATGCGCCTTCTTTTTTTTAGCAGGTTTTTTAGAGATATTCTTTTTCTTGGCGGATTTAACCGGTCTTCCAATTTTTCGTGAAGATGTTTTTTTACCTTTCACCGCTCTCTTTTCGGTGATTTTTTTAGTCTTCGCGCTGTTTTTTTTCTTTTGCATTCTCTATATCCTGCATCTTTCTTAAGATGTCGTCAAACGCCTTAAGTTCCTTGTTAAGCTCTTCATCATCCCCGTGTTTTTCTACCGAAGATATACGCCCTTTAATAACTTCGCGTTCTTCTTTTAATTTTTCCAATACAAGCTCCCTTAATAAGACCTCCATTTCCTTCTCAAGTTTTTCCTGTGAAAAATCATCAAACATCAATCCCGATTGAAGATTCACAATATCAATAATATTCTTAGTCTCAGGGGTTATTTCAGAGCTTCCTGAAATTACAAGATATGCATTTTTATAAACCGGCGGAAAGAAATCTTTATATTCCTCAACTGCCTCTCTGAATGTATCCCTGATAACCAGCAAACTAAGTATTGCTTCGGATATCATATCTCGTCTTTCAAGTTTCCTGCGCTCCGTTTTTTCATTACCATCAAATCTCTCCGAACTTTGTGCACTGGACTCTCCTGATGTAATCTTCTCCATTTCCTCTATAAGACTGCCCTCTGAAATGTCTGTTCTCTTCGCAAGAGCCCCAATCCAATGCATTCGCTCAACAGGACTCCACAAGGTTCCTATTTTCATCAAAATCGCGCGTACGGCCACCTTCTTTTTATCTATATCATCAGAAATATTTTTCCCAAGATAACGGTCAAAATAATATTCCATCGCAGTTCCCGCATGTTTTAGCGCTCTCTTAAGAAATCCCGGGCTTTTAACGACAGCCTCTGCGGGATCGCCATATTCATCCAAACGCAGTATATATACCGAGAAATCTTGGTTACCGGATAAATCAATGCCACGCTCTGCGGCGGCTTGTCCCGCCTCATCCATGTCAAATCCTATTACAAGTTTATTTGTTATTCTGCGCAACGCGCGCAAATGCTCGGTAGTAAGAGCAGTACCGGAGGTCGCAACAACATTTTTTACTCCATCCTGCCACGCCATCAAAAAATCCATTTGCCCCTCAACTAAAAGGGCTTCTTTTGCCTTCTGAATATATCGTTTACTCTGCCAAAACCCATATAAAATGCGTGACTTATTGAATATTGGAGTATCCGGACTATTTAAGTATTTAGCCGTTTTTTCGGTTTCAAATACGGGTAGAATTCTCCCTGAAAATCCAACTATTTTTCCGAAGTGATTATGTATTGGAAATATAATGCGTCCGCGAAACCTGTCTATATATTTCCCTCTCTCGGTCTTTAGCGCTAAGCCAGCACGCATAATATCCTGCACATCAAATCCGCGATTTATCAGATATAAAGTAAGCTCATCACTATTATTTGGAGCAAATCCAATATTAAAATCCTGTATTGTCTCTTCCTTGAGGCCTCGTTTCTTTAAATAATCAAGCGGCGCCCTAGAAGATTTAAGCTTATCCTCAAAATAATCCGACGCGACTTTATTTAGTTCATATAAAATCCCAAATTGTCTTTGTTCTGCGGGGCTGACTCTTTTCAGTTCAATACCTGCTTTTTCTGCCAGCACCTGCAACGCCTCATAAAACTCCAAGTTTTCGTATTTCATAAGGAACTTGAATATATCTCCGCCTTCCCCGCATCCAAAACAATGCCAAATTTGCCTATCTGGAGAAATTACAAAAGATGGCGTTTTCTCGTTGTGAAACGGACACAAAGCTTTATAGTTCTTTCCCGAAGGCTTTACGTCCAAATATCCCTTAATGAACTCTACTATATCCAGATTGTCTTTAATCTCTTCTATTGGCGTTGCCATATCTTCACTATTAAAATTTTCTTAAAAGAAGTCCGTGTCTTCGCAGGCCTGCTTCAATTATTCTGTCAAAAAGTTCAGCTTGAGTTAGTCCGTACGCAAGAGCGGCTTGAGGCAAAAGTCCCGTATCCGCCATATCGGGAATCGTATTAATTTCCAAAACATAAATTGTATTATCATCCCCTATAAGCATATCTGTCCGCGACATACCCGAAGCGCCGATTGCCATATGCGCCGCTACGGCAATCTCTTGTACTCATCTGGTTCCTTTATCCGTAAGACGCGCGGGGGTTATTGTATCGGTGACTCCGGCAAAATACTTAGCATGATAGTCAAATAGACCGCCAAGCTTGGGAATAATTTCTGTCGGCGGCAAGGGAATAGCGTCACCGACACCATCATCTATAACGGCACAGGTTATCTCTCTCCCCTGGATAAGCTCCTGAATTATTACATTGCTGCTAAACCCGAATGCATTAATTAATGCATCTTCTAAGTCTTCTTCTTTGCAAACAACACTAATTCCAAGCGAAGACCCCCTGTCGGCAGGTTTTACGACAACGGGATAATCAAGGTCATCAAATGAGAAATCTTTCCTGCCCTGAATATCTAAATCAACAAACTTCGGCACATTAATGCCATAAACATTGAATATACGGCTGGACAAGATTTTATTCATTGCCAGCGCGCTTGGCAGAACATCGCTTCCGGTATACGGAATCCCTGCCTCTCGCAGTATCTCTTGGACGGTACCATCTTCACCATATTCTCCATGCATTGCAATAAATGCAATATCTATCCCCTCTTTCAGGTCATCCAGTTCAATCGGCCACTCGCCATCTTTTGAAATAACGACGGGAAATACTTCATATTTATCCACATCAAGTTCATCTGAGACAACCTTTGCGCTCGCCAAAGACACATCATATTCAAGTGACGGTCCTCCACTCAATAATGCAACCCTTATCTTTTGGTTCATAAAACGGTTGGTTCTGGTAAATTATTCTTGTTTTTATTATACAGCTCCTTATCAATTTTGCGGTTAAAGCAAGTATTTCCGGCGCCGTGCTTCCAAGTTTCTTTATATTGAGGGACGAAAGGCTTAACTCTCTGTAGATCGGCTTTATCGTCGCTACTAATATTAAATGTCGCGCATAACTCAAAGGTTGTACCGTCTAAAACTTTATATGTATATTGTTCTTTTGTTTCCGGGTCAACGGGCACAACAATACCGCGCAAATCATCATCAAGTTCACCGAGCGTCCCGGGAAGGCGGTCCTTGCCTTGCCAAAAAACGATAACCTCGGATTGTATAGACTGCAGATCGCGTACTCTCTGCTCGTCAAATAAACGACTCCTCTGCCTTGCGGGAGAGCCTATTATAAAAAAACTGGCTATTATACCCGCAATGACGATGCCAATAACGGTATATGAGAATATTTTAACACGCCTGTATTGTTTTACATGTTTTAAGTCCCACAGATAATATCCAAACACAACACCGGCGACAAAAAGAATTGCTATTATTTTAAATAGAAAACGCACGGTAAGCTCCCCCTCCAAAAAGCGAAGTATAAGCGTTATAAAATCAATGATTATTATTATGGCTGCGATAAACAGCGTAAAATATACCATCCATTTTCTTCCTCCTGATACTTTCTTATCTGGATTCCGTCTGTATCCCCTCTCAAGAAACCAAACGCTCCATATATAGACCGGGAACACAACGAGCAGGGACGCAACGGCAAACCGCAATCCGTGAATACTCACTCCGCCAACACGATAAATACCAAGAGAATCAGGAAATAAAAAGTTTATAGACTGAAAAAGCAGTGTAGTGAAACTAATAGCAGAGATATAAAGCGTAATAATTGAGAGTAGGTTTAGAAAGAAATCCTTAGGATTGTTTTCTGTACTATTGGTGGTCATTCTATACCAATAATACAGACTAAGGCAGCGAAGGGCAATATGTCTGAAATGGCCTAATCTTCTATATGTGAATGTTTACTCCAAGCCTATTTAGTAATATGTCGTAGAGAACAATGATGGCGGCAATAATAAAAATAGCTGATATTATTTTATATTTATTGCGATGCTTTAAATATTTCTTCCTATATTTATGTTCGGTAACATCAATAAGCTCGTCACCAAAATAAATTGACAAGAATGTTCCCATCATGGACAAAATAATAATTCCCCAATACGGATATGGATGAATTAGTATGTTTTTGAAAATACGCAACAGCTCCGTTCTTTCATATAATTCCGGAGTTGATGTCAAAAAATATATATTCATCGCGGTAGCAAAAATCCATACGGTAATTTCCGAGTATATCATCCTTATATGCGTTATAAGCCGAAACGGAAAATCAAAAAGAAATCCTGCATCGGCTATAGGCGTGGAAAAAACAAAGAATGACCAAGTAAGCATTGTGATTAACGCGCCGTTGTGCGACCCAAATTTATAGCTTACGTAAAAGTAATATCCGGCAAGAAGTATAAGCGCAAATAGATATTTTAAAAGGCTGTGTCGTCTGGTCTCTTCCCTAAAAAAGTCAGAAACTTCTCGTAGTTTCGCTATTAGCTGTGATTTCATTTTTAGTAATATTTCATAAAAATAAACCAACTTACCATGGTTTTTATATACACCATCACATCATCTTGTTCCCCATTGCCTTGTTTAGAATATCCGAAGAGAAAGTGTATGTGGTATTCCGACCGGCAGTGAAACGCTCTTCAGCTAATGCGACAAGTTTGGTCACAAGCTCAACGCCGGAAACACCCACTCTGCGCCAGTTGTGCTGATATAAACTGCCCGGTAGAGTATTAACCTCATTTACATAAACTTGCTTAGTTTTAGCATCAATTAAAAAGTCAATGCGGGCAATCCCGGAACATCCAAGAATACGATATGTCTTTTCTCCTAAATCCTTTACCTGCCTTATGAGTTCTTCGTCAATATTTGCCGGAATCTCGCTATATTGACTGTTTGCTCCTCCGCCTTTTTTGCCACCAGATAAATACTTATCACCAAAATCAAAAAAATCGCTTTTGTTTAACGGTTGTTCTATTGCTGCAAGCCTCAGCTCCTCATTGCCTATAATCGGAAGAGTAACTTCAATTAAATCCTCCACGCCCTCTTCCACAAGCACCTTGTTGTCATAGTGAAATGCGACCTCTACGGCATTCTCAAGCTCGGAATTTTCTTTAATTTTAGTAATAGCAATACTTGAGCCGAGATGTACTGGCTTTACAAAAAGAGGAAACTTGAGACGGGCAATTTTTTCTTTCAATTCCACTACATCTTTTTTCCAATCATTTTTGGTAAACCAAACATACGGCACCACAGGAATTCCTTCCGCAAATAAAACCTCTTTTGTTAAAGCCTTATCCATCGCAACGACAGACGCGAATAAACCGCATCCAACAAAAGCAACGTTAGCCATACGCAAAAGCCCCATTAAGCTTCCGTCTTCTCCAAAAGTCCCGTGCATTGCCGGAAAAACAACATCAACCTCAACAGTCTTTGGCCTTATTCCCGGCCAAACGACTTTCAGTCCATCATCAAATAAAATCTGGATTTTCTTGTGCTTTGCCAGTTGCGCATTAAAGTCACCCCTCTTAAAATATTCCAAATCATTCAGCTCTTTATACGAATACCACTCACCTTTTTTGGTGATATATATAGGGATAACGTTAAATTTCCCGCTCGCTATAAGCGACTGAATAATTGGAATATGTGCGGTAATAATTGAAACGTCGTGCTCTGCGCTGCGCCCTCCAAAAATAACGGCAACTGTTTTCTTCATAATCTTATCTTAAGTTCTACTTAATCTGATTACAACGCCTATTGATACTGATCGGGCCAATCGTTTTGCAATAAAACAACATCGCCTTTAGCCGCTAAATACGGCAGTGCCGCAAGAACTGCTAACGCGTCGTCAAACCACAAGACTTCACCCTTGTAGTTGAATTCATTCAACCCTTGTTCAATGTAGTGCGTAACGGAGTTTTTTATAAGAACAACTTTCTCTATTCCCGATTTTGCAAGCTTCTTGCCGATTTCTCTATGAACCAACCCCGTTCGCTCCCCCATCTCTACCAAGCCGGGTGTAACATAAATTCTGCGACTTCCCTTTAGCGATGATAAAAAATCAATTACGGCATTAACGCCGTCGGGGTTCCCATTATAACTGTCATCTAAAACGGTTGCGCCGCCGTACATCACCCTTGGCTCAAGGCGATGATTAAACGGTTTAGTGTTGTTTATTCCCGCCTTAATCTCGCTACGTGTCACGCCAAGCCGAAAAGCTATATCTGCGGCCGCAACTAACGGACCAACCTGGTGCAGTCCAAGAAGATGAGACTTGACGTCTATATCATTCCCGTCTCTCCGCAAAACAAATGATGTGCCGGACAAGTCGGTATGCGCATTTTCAACGGTCCAATCATCAACGCCGTTCCTACTGTATGTCCTAGAATTCTTTGGAGCATTATCTCTGGCTAGCGTATTCTCACCATTCACATAAATTGGCTTCTCACCCAACCAATCCGCAAGCTCAAAAATTGTTTTTACGGTTGCGTCAATGCTCTTAAATCTCTGAAAATGAGCTTCATTAACCCCCGTGATTACTCCTATGTCCGGCCCTACTAATCGGCACAATTTACGAACATCTCCCAGATCGGAAGAGCGTCGTGTAGGGAAAGAGTGTAGATCTCGGTGGTCGCCGTATCCTTAAAAAAAAAAATAAATATACTTACATAAGAGATATTTATATTCATACCTCATCTCGGATCCATCGTA
>CAJVWL010000003.1 GCA_913009745.1 uncultured bacterium
GTGTGTTTGTTTTTAATGAGACGGCGACCAGCGAGATCTACGCTCTTTCCCTGCGCGACGCTCTTCCGATCTATTCTCAACTCTAACCTGAGTTTCAATCTCCTTATCTTTCACGTTAAGACCTTATTATAAATTTTGAATTTATACAACCAATCACGTAAATATATCTATAAAAACTTCTTTGCTGAAAATCTTTTTGCGAGTTTAAGGACTTCCATCTTTGTTCCCACTCTATTGTGGACAGCGCCGTATATAAGATTTGCGAGCTGTTTCATTTCCGGTTCCTTCATACCGCGTGTCGTAAGCGCAGGTGTGCCGAGGCGGACTCCAGACGGCCTAAACGGCGAAGTATCGTCGGGAACGGAGTTTCTGTTTGCTATGATGTTTGCCTTCTCAAGGCGTTTCTCCGCCTCGGAGCCGTCAAGGCCAAAGCACCTCATATCAACAAGTATCAAATGTGTATCCGTCCCACCGCTTACCAGAGTAAATCCCAGTTTTTTCAGCTCCTCCGCAAGAGCTCTTGCGTTTTTTACAATCTGATGGGCGTATGTTTTGAATGTTGGTTTCAATGCCTCCTGAAATGCAGCTGCTTTCGCGGCAGTAACGTTATTATGCGGACCTCCCTGCATACCCGGGAAAACTGCTTTATCAATTTTGGATGAAATTTCTTTGCGCGAGAAGATTATCGCGCCCCTCGGACCGCGGAGAGATTTATGGGTTGTTGTCATTACAACATCCGCGTACGGAAATGGCGCGGAGTGCGCCCCTCCCGCGACAAGTCCCGCAATATGTGAAATATCCGCAAGGTGATATGCTCCAACACTTTTTGCAATCTCGCCAAATTTTTTAAAGTTAAACTTTCTCGGATATGCGGTAAAGCCCGAAATGATGATTTTCGGCTTTATCTTTCGCGCCAGCCTATACACGTCATCGTAGTCAATAAGCCCCGTTTTTAAATTCACTCCGTATTGAACACTTTTCCAAAACCTTCCGGTTATAGAAACCTTGTGGCCGTGCGTCAGGTGTCCGCCGGATGCAAGCTTCATGCCCATAATTGTGTCCCCCGGTTCGGCAAGCGCGAGATAAACCGCGACATTCGCGGGCGAACCGGAATACGGCTGGACGTTTACGTTCCATTTTTCTGCGTTTAACTTAAATAATTTTAATGCCCTATCCTGCGCAAGGTTTTCTATCTTGTCGTAATACTCATTTCCCGGATAATATCGTTTGCCCGGATATCCTTCAGAATATTTATTTGTAAGCGGGGATCCCAGAATCTTTTGGATTTCGTGTGATGCAAAATTCTCGGAAGCTATAAGGTCAAGTGTTTCCTCCTGGCGTTTTATCTCCTCTTTTATTAATTTTTCCAGTTTAATGTCTTTCATTGTGTATAAATATTTTTATTTTATAACTATATGCCCTATCTCCACCACTATCCAAATACCGATTCCGTTCAATATGGTTGAAATCGGTATTAGTTTTTTAGTATCAAGTTTATAGTATGCGAAAAGCGCAATCGCCGCCTCATCCGGCAACGGCAACAACAGGGTAATTCCCGCAACAAACAGCCCGAAAAAATGGAATATTCTTTTGCGGAAGAGGTTTGCAAGCATATCGTGCCTTGCCCTATACCAGGATGAAAGCTCTCTGTGCTCTTCGTGTTTTTGCCAAATCTCTTCAAGCTCCTTGAAAATCCCGTTCTTGAAGAAGGTTAATATCGCGATGTCTGATATAAGCGCTCCAATGGCGCCGGAGACAACAATGCCAATGGAATTATTGAATCCGCCTAAGTAAAAAAAACTTGCCGTAGAAACCGGAGCGGCGAATGTAAACGGCCAAAGCAGGCCCGATATGAATCCTCCTATATATCCCAGCCCACCAATGCCCCTAAAAACTATTTCAAACATATTGAACCAGACCAGTAATAGCGTAATGCCAATAGACACGATAAAAAGAGAAATGTTCGGATGTTTAATCTTCATAACAATTAGATTATATTATATCACCTTAAATATACGGCATATACAGATACGGAGCAGGGCCTAAATGCCCATACCCGCATCTCATGCGCGATGCGTCTTAGTAAATCCTAATAAGCTCGTTGAATTTATATATTCTCTCTCTTGTCGGCGACCCTATCTTTACCCCTTCTGCGCCGGATGCCTTCGCGAGATGAATAATAAACGTATCCTCAACCTCACCGGAACGGTGGGAGATGATGCGATAAAGCTTCTTGTCTTTTGCCATACGCAGCGCATTGCATGTTTCGGTTATCGTGCCTACTTGATTCGGTTTAATAATTACACCGCTTATTAGTCCTTCGTCTGCGTATTGCTCTATCAATGACGTATGCGTTGTTGTTATGTCGTCTCCGACAACTATCTTGTCGTTCTCCATCCTCTTCTTTAGCTCCTTAAATCCCCGCAGGTCTTTTTCTCCAAAGGGATCTTCTATGGATTTGAATAATTTTTCTTCTTGAAAATATTTCAAATATATATCCGCCAGCTCATCCGTCGTCGTTTCCCTGCCTTCAAATATATAATTATCGCTTTTCATAAACTGTGTCGCCGCAGAATCAATTCCCAGGGATAAATATTTTTCTAAATTTAGCTTGGCAATAAGTTCTCCGAGCAGCTTTATCGGTTCAAAATTATCGGAAAAATCTATTGCATATCCTCCTTCATCTCCGATTGGCAAGCGTTCGCTCTTTGTTTCGTTTATTAGATATTTTCCAAGCTCTTTGTAAAAAGAAACTATCCTGCTTACGGTTACGGGAATTGGGTCGCGATTATTGCCGATAACAATATACTCCTGAATATCAAGATTCGTCTTCGCGTGCTCTCCGCCGTTTATCATATTTGAAAAGATGGACGGCGTGATATCTTCCAATACATCGCTGAAAAATTCCCCTCTTACAACTTCCCAGACCTCTTTCCCGGAAACCGAAGCAAGAGCTCTGGCAAACGCAACCGATATGCCCAAAGATAGATTCCCTCCAATTCGTTTTTTGTTCGGTGAGTCATCAAATCCCAGAAGGACTGAATCAAGCTCTCTTATTGAGTTTAGGTCATTCTTTAATAATTTATCCTTAAGCCCTCCTTCAAGAACCTCCACAACGGCATCGTACGGCAAGACTACCGCCTCTTTTTCTCCTGTACTTTTGCCCGAAGGGATTTGCGCGCGAAATTTCTTTGAGTCGCTTATCAGCTCAATCTCAAGGGTTTTTTCTCCTCTTGAATCAAATATCTCCCTTGCTTTTATGTCGTCTATAACCATATAGCGCTGTTTTTTTATTTTTTGCCGGAAATAAGATTAATTGGCTTACCATTGATAAAACCCTCTATATTCTGCAGGGTTGTCTCTAAAATTTCTTCAAGCGCTTCCTGTGAATTGAATGCCGTATGCGGAGTTATGAGAACATTAGGCATCTCCATTAGAATATGGTCATACAGCATATTACGTATTGTTTTACCGTCCTGTTTTTCTTTTGCGAGAAAATCCAGCTCATCCTTAACCTCGCCCTCCTCCTCCAAAACATCAAGCGCCACACCGCCCAAGATTCCCTTGTTTAATCCATCTACCATGGCTTCGGTCTCTATGATTCCTCCGCGCGCCGTGTTTACAAGAAGCGCCCCTTTCTTAATGGTGGCGATATTTCCTTTATTTATGAGATGGTGGGTGGACTTATTGTGCGGACAATGGAAAGTTATTATATCTGCATTCTTCAGTAAATCCTCAAACGGGACATATTTAATTCCCGCCTCTTTCTCAAATGCCGTATCCGGATATAGATCGTAGGCAATTACGTTCATTGAAAATCCTTTCGCGATTTCAATTACTCTTTTTCCTATCCTGCCCGTTCCGACAACTCCCAGTGTTTTGCCGTGAAGGTCTCTGCCTCGTAAATCTTTTAATGAGAATGACCCTGCTTCTTTTATGCGGTCAATCGCCAGGTAAATTTTACGAGAAAGATTTAGCATCAGCCCAAAAGTAAACTCCGCAACGGTATGTTCACCGTAGCCCGGCACGTGACTTGCCAAAATGCCGCCTGCATTGATGTCCTCTATGTTTATGTGGTCAAACCCCGTTGACCTCGTTGCGATAAATTTTAAATTGGGAAAACTTTCAATAACCTTTTTGTTGATTCTTGAGTCAATGAATATTGAGATAATCTCAAAATCCCTCTCCTTAGGAAGATTATATTCATCTATCTTATCCGCGCTGAAAAAGATATCATGCGATGACAATCTGCCGGATATTACACTTTCTTCCCATCCCTCAAGTTCAAAAAATCCTATCTTCATAATCTTCTCCTTATAACGCTTCTTTTTCGCTCCATTTCATATATTCTGGGAATGGTTTTTATTACCGTATCGGGATTTAATGAAATACTGTCTATGCCGTTTTTAACAAGGAAGTCTGCAAACTCCGGGAAGTCGCTCGGCGCCTGCCCGCAGATGCCAATATATTTTCCCCGCTTTTTGCTTCGTTTGATTACCTGCTTTATAAGCTTCTTTACCGAGGGGTCATTTTCATTCGCAACACCGCTTACAATCTCCGAATCGCGGTCAATACCCAATGTAAGCTGGGTAAGGTCGTTTGAACCTATAGACATCCCATCAAAGATATCCAGAAACGCGTCCACCAGGAGAATGTTTGACGGAATCTCGCACATTACATACACCTTGAGCTTCTTGTCTTTCTTTTTGCTTAGGCCGTGCTTTTTCATAATACCCAAAACCTTCTCCCCCTCCTCGGGTGTTCTGCAAAATGGAATCATAGGGATTATATTTTTAAGGCCCATCTCATATCTCGCTTTATTCAGCGCCTTACACTCAAGGCCGAATGCTTTTTCAAATTCTTTGTGATAATAACGTGATGCGCCGCGCCATCCAAGCATTGGATTATTCTCATTCGGTTCATAAAGCTTGCCTCCCAAGAGTTCTTTGTATTCGTTCGTCTTGAAGTCCGAGAACCTGATAATCACATCATTCGGCCAAAACGCCGCAGCTATCTTGGCTATTCCCTCCGCAAGCTCATCAACATAATATTTCTTCTTGTCCGTATATCCGGGCGTCAACTCTTCTATGTCGTTCAAAATTGCTTTAATCTCCTTATCTCTTCCCGCTTTTTTCTTTAAGTCCTTGAAGTATATGAGCGCGTTGGGATGAATTTGAATGTGCGATGCTATTATAAATTCCAATCTTCCGAGTCCAACTCCATCCACCGGAAGATAATAATCCTTAAACGCCTCATCGGGAGAGCCGATATTGACCATTATTTTAGTTTTTGTTTTTGGCGTCTTGCCAAGGCGATGCTCAATGACCTCATATGGAATCTTGCCCCTATATACAATGCCCCTATTTCCAGTAGAACAATCAACCGTAACCATCTGTCCATTTTTTAATAATTTCGTAGCGTTCTCCGACCCAACGATAGCCGGAACTCCGAGTTCACGCGATACAATCGCCGCGTGACTTGTGCGCCCCCCTTTATTTGTCACGATTGCCGATGCAATTTTCATTATAGGCTCCCAGTCGGGGTCCGTTGTGTCCGTAACAAGGACATCTCCTTTTTTGAACTCCGCCATACGATTCGGGTTATTGATGACTCTAACTTTCCCGGAACCAATCATTGTTCCAACCGCAATACCGGAGAGAATAATATCTCCCTTGCCCTTTAGTCTATATTCTTTATATAATGTTTTTTCTCCGATTTTAGCGTGTACGGTTTCCGGACGTGCTTGGACTATAAACAGCTCATTTGTTCTGCCGTCCTTTGCCCATTCAATATCCATCGGCTGATAATGACCCTGCTTTTTTGAAAAGTGCTCTTCAATCTTAATACCCCAGCCGGCAAGTTTTAATACCTCGCTGTCTTTTAGGGAGAACTTCTCTCTTTCTTTTACGGGAACCCTTACCTGTTTTATCCCATTTTTTGAGTATATTATTTTATTCTTCTTCTCGCCCAGGTTTCTTTCAATAATAGATGCAAATCCCTTTTTAAACGTAGGTTTAAAAACGGTAAATTCATCCGGTATGACCTCTCCCTGAACTATCATCTCTCCAAGACCGTATGAACTATTAATTATAACCACACTGTCTAATCCCGTTTCCGTATCAATCGTGAACATAACTCCGCTTGACGCCTTGTCGGAACGCACCATTTTTTGAACTCCTACCGATAGTGAAATATCAAAATGAGAGAAACCCTTGTCCTTGCGATATGAAATCGCTCTATTTGTAAAAAGTGACGCGAAACATTTCTTTACGGCCTCGGATACGTTATCAATCCCAACCACATTAAGATATGTCTCCTGTTGTCCCGCGAATGACGCACCCGGCAAGTCTTCCGCGGTGGCGGAAGAGCGAATCGCAACATCAACATTCTTTCGCCCGTATTTTTTCCCCAAGCTTATATATGCTTTTTCTAACTCCGCAACCAAGTCTTTCGGCAACTCGGACCTTAAAATAAGCCTGCGAATGCTCTCTCCGCGTTTACGCAAATCCTTAACATCCCTTGTATCCACTCCGTCAAGAATATCTTGAATCTTGTCTTTTAGGTCTGCTTTTTTTAAAAAATAATCATACGCATGCGCCGTTACGGTAAAACCGTTAGGCACCTTTATTCCCATCGGAACAAGCTTCCTGTACATTTCACCGAGTCCGGCGTTCTTTCCGCCAACAAGCGGGATATCCTTTATTCCTATGTCCTTGAACCATAGTATAAGTTTCTGTTTTCTGTTCACTAATGCGGTTTTCATAATAAATTTATTTATTTTTTATCGCTATTATAATATCCGAAACGTTTCTGCCGGTATTTCCGGTTAAAATATAATCTCCCGTTTTTTCAAAAAATGAATATGCCATATTTTTATTTAAATATTCTTCTATGTTTAGATTCTTTTTGTCAGCAGTATCCTTGGTTATTGTATCACAAAGAGCTCCCGCAAAATCCGTGTTATCCCTTCCATCCGAGCCCACGGCAACAACCGTCTCTCCTTTATTAATAAATCTTAGCGCGGATAGTATCAACTCTTGGCACCTACCCCCTTTTCCTGGGTTTCTTACGGTTACAGTGGTTTCTCCTCCATATAGAAATACTGTGCGATTTTTTGCCTTGCGCAGTTCGTGTACTATATCGCGGCCCACATCTCTCGCTTCTCCGGAGAGCGTTGTTGTGCAAATCTCAGGCAAAAATCCTTCCGAGCTAGCTTCCTTCGCCATTGCGGTGAGGGCAATTTTATTTGAGACAACGATGATGTTTCTGATGTTTTTAAAATACTTATCATCTTTTGGCGTTTCAATCAGCGAGTCTTCATCAACTCCAAATTGGTTTCCATTTTTGCAGGTTTGCAAAATGCGGAGAGCGTCCTTAGTCGTTGTTGTGTCTTTTACCGTTGGACCCGACGCAATAAATTGCAGGTCATCTCCGGGAACATCGGAAAATATAAGTGAAATCGCCCTGGCCGGATAGGCGTATTTTGCGAGATATCCACCCCTGGCAAATGAAAGGTGTTTTCTAACGGTGTTCATCTTTTCAATATCTACCCCCTCATCAAACATCAGCTTAATAAACTCGGATTCATCTGAACAGGTCATATTCTTGGGTTGGCACAAAAGAGTGGACCCTCCTCCGGAGATGATAAAAATTACAAAATCTTTTTTCGTTGTCCCGGATAACAGTTTAATAATCTCTTTGGTTGCCTTCATGTTGACCTCCGATGGGAATGGGTGCTGTCCGCTAAATGCGCTAATTCTTTTGAGGTTTCCCTCTCTAACATCAATCACCACCCCATTGCTTATTCGTTTCCCGAGTATACTTTCCAGTTCTTCCGCCGCGCTTAGGGAGGCTTTGCCGACGCCAACAACAAAAAGATTGTCTATATCCCTCAAATCAATCACGGCATCACCGATAGATAGTTCGTCGCCTTTAATGTGAACCGTACTGCGGATGATTTTCTTTGTATCAACGGCATCAAGTCCAACATCTATCATCCTCAATGCAAGCTTTCTGTCTTCTGTTTTTGCAAGTTTCTCAAAATTCTTAATTATCATAACTGCATATATATACTTATATCACAAAATAAAACTGTATTAATGTCCAATTAAAAAAAACCACCGATCTGATTCGGCGGCGTATATATTCAAAAGAAGTATGTGAGGAGCGGGTGTTGTCGGCTTGGTCAGCCGACAATTATGGTCAATCGGGTTACCGCCCTGTTAGGCGGAGACCAACTAGCCATATTTCGTTCCACCCCGCTTCGGGTTGTACAGAATGAAACAAACACCCAACTCCTCTTTGATGGCACGTGAAGCCCTGTCCACGCGCCGTATACTAAATTGTGCCACATATATACATACGGGTCAAATTTGATGACTATTATGAACGCCTCAACGCGTTGAGGCGTTCAGGGCTAGCCGTCTTTTCTTGATATTTTGTAAACTGAAAGTATCTCTTTAATTGCTTTTGAGTGTTTTCCGCTTTTTATCTGGTCTATTACGTGTGTGGAAAGATGGTTTTCAAGCATTAAATTCTCAAACGATGAAAGCGCTTTTTTAACAGCTTGGGTTTGATTAATAATATCAATACAATACTCATTTTGTTCAACCATTCTCTGGAGTCCTCGCACCTGACCCTCTATGATGCTAAGTCGTCTGTGTATGTCTTTCTTGACATTCTTTTTCATACGCATGTATGATATCCCCCGAAGGGTATGGGGGTCAAGCATTATATAAAATTAATATTAATAAACAATGAAAAGTAAAATTATTTGGGGAGTTCTTGTTGTTGGAATAATTGTAACGCTGATATGGGTTAACGGAAATAAGAATACTGCCCCGTCTAAATCGCAATATTCCGCCGGCGCGATATCCATAGCAGAAAACACATTTGATTTTGGAAGAGTTCCAATAAACGGCGGTGACGTAATGCATGAATTTCAAATAAAAAATGACGGAGCGGAGCCGGTTACCATAAACAAGGTTTATACATCGTGCGCCTGCACAACGGCGCGCATAATTGATAGTTCGGGAAAAAAATATGGAACATTCGGTATGCAAGGGCACACGGGAATAGTTTCGGCTGCCAATATCAAAATTGACCCGGGAAGTTCTGCGACACTTGAGGCGATATTCAATCCAGCCGCGCACGGACCTGCAGGAATTGGATTGGCTCAAAGATCCATATATATAGAAACCAACTCAAGAGAACATCCAAAAACCGAAGCTTCATTTAGGGCGGTAGTAACCCAGTAATTATGGATGTTATTTTAGGGGCATCAATCATAGCTTCTTTTCTTGCCGGGATGGTGGCACTTTTTGCGCCGTGTTGTATAACCATACTGCTTCCGGCATATATAGCCTCCGTATTTAGAGACAAAAAGAATGTTCTTAAAATGACATTCGTTTTTTTTGCGGGAATATCCGTGGTGCTAATTCCAATCGGACTTGGAGCGGCAAGTCTGGCTAACTTATTTAAGAATTTTCACGAAGAGCTATACATAATCGGCGGTGTATTGATGCTTTTGTTCGGCGTCCTCTCGCTATACGGAAAAGGAATAAACTTTATGCCTATGTCAAAAAAGATAAAGGCAACCGTTGATGCGAATCACTCTAAATCTGTTTTTGTTCTCGGTATTTTGTCCGGTGCGGCTACGTCATGCTGCGCGCCGGTTCTTGCGGGAGCGGTAACACTCGCGGTCATATCCGGCGTATTCTGGAAAGCGCTTATTGTAACGTTTGCCTATGTGTTCGGTATGGTGTTTCCATTATTTATCGCGGCATACTTCTATGATCGCTTTAAGATAGAACAATCCAAGTTGATTATGGGGAAGGAGGTAAAAATCAGCTTGGGGAAAAAGCAGCTGACAATTCATACTACAAATGTTTTTGCGGGATTACTCTTCCTTGTAATGGGGGTTGTATTTTTGATAATGGCATTTTCGGGCAACACATTCTGGGCCCCGAAATACCAGGTCGCAATCGGTAATTCATTAGAGAAAATATCAAATTCTGCTTTTGGGATACTGAGCAATATACCAAACATAGTATGGGGTGGCATTTTAGTCGGAGCGGTCCTATTCTTTGCAATAAAATCATTAAAAAACAAATAACAAGATGAAAGAACTAATAAAAAAGGGGAAGCGCATAACCGGCAAGGTTCGCGGAAAAATCGGTAAAAATAGGGGTAACAGCGCCCCACATGAGCATGAGAATGAAAATGGCGATGAGAGAAAGGGCGTCTCTTTAGGACGCAACACAATAGATAGTAAAAATCTGTGGATGTGGATAGCTATTATCTTGGCGGGAACGCTCATATTTACACAATTATTTGAGGTTAAAATAGAAATACGGCAAAGAGGCGCGCAAGAGGGTACCGAACAGACAACAAGCGGAACGGCTGTCTCTGACAAGGAAATAGCTAACGCGGTGATACCGGGCAGTGGAGTTGTTCTTCCCGTACGATGGGGAGATCTCGGAGAAAAAATGGTTAAAAATGGCATAATAGATTCCGTAGCATTTGAAAAGCTTTATGCAACGCGGGGAGGTCTAAGCGACGGAAGCAAACAGCTTTTGTACGGAAAAAATAACGGGAATCTAAAAATTGATACTCAAAATTCAGGAGTTGTTCTAAATCTTTTATGGGCATTCGGTCTGTCAAATAAAAACGCCATCCTGGAGAACGGGCCAATGCAGGATCCTAAATATGGCGGAGCGGGACGTTTTGCTTCTACCGGCGGATGGACACTTGCGAAAGGAAACGCCATGAACTATTACAGCAAATATGCATTTGTTTCTTTAACGCCCGAACAGCAGGCTCTTGTAGAGAAGGTGTCCAGAAATATATATAGGCCGTGTTGCGGAAACTCGGTGTATTTCCCGGACTGCAATCACGGCATGGCAATGCTCGGACTCTTGGAACTCTTGGCGTCACAGGGAGCAAATGAAACGCAAATGTATGCCACCGCATTAAAGGCAAATTCTTATTGGTTTCCAAGCACATATGTAACTATCGCAAAATATTTTGCGAAGAGAGGCGTTGCATGGAATGATGTAGATCCTAAAGAAGCCCTGGGTTCTCTATACTCAAGCGCTTCGGGGTACAAACAGGTTTTATCTGAAGTTGAACCTGTAAAAAGCCAGGGAGGAGGCGGAGGTTGCGGAGCATAAGCATCCGTTGTCCGTATAATTAAATGTATTTATATTATCCTGCTCAAATCCCCCTCTAATATGATTGGCTCAACTGATTCAAGTTCCTCTTTTATATAAGGTTGATTTGGCATTGGATTAATGAAAAATATTTTCTTTTTCAAATGATGAGCAAATCCAATTTCCATAAAAGTATTCGCTCCAATGTAATTCTCAATGTCTTTCTTTGTATAGTTTGCTACAAGTATCGCATCTGATTTTTCAATCTTTTCCATGTGCTCGCTAATTAAATCCTGTGTCTTTTTTGCGGCAACTCTCTTTGAGCCATCTTCTTCCCAGTAATCAACACCCTCAACTTTTACGGGCGTGTAGACTATATGTCCAAGCTTCTCAAGTCCAGCCTTTAACTCAAGGGTTTCGTCCCAAAATTTCAGAGATGCGCAAATAGTTATAGTCATAATTAGATAATGTTCAGTTTCTTAAACCAATATTCCCATGCGGGTTCCAGTTTTAGTTCTTTTATTTCTTCCCCGCTATACCAATTTATTGATTTTGTCTCTCTCTCGCTTCTCGTTAATTCCCCCAACACATCACACTTGAAAAGATGCCAATAATGAGCGTTTACCCCTTTACTGCACCAATTCCAATCAAGCTCTTCCTCAAAAAGAAGTTCACAGTTCTTGGCATCTATCCCTCCTTCTTCTTTAATCTCCCTCTTTAGGGCCTGTAACGCAGACTCTCCTTCGTCTATGTGTCCGGCAATACCGGCAAATCCAAGAGGAGGCACCGCTCTTTCTATTAATAGATATTTATTATCTTTCTTGATAATAGCCCCAACGGAATAATGCATCTTCTCGCCATTGATATTTTTTCCTTCCTTGGGTTTTCCCATATTCAAAACCATATCACATTACCGCATTTATCAACAAATATTGTTTACTGTTTTGTGGCGCCGAAAAGCCCCATGTATCAATGGGGCTTTTCTAAGCGGAAAATATACTGAGATGAAGTCTGGCTCCTCTACTGCATACAAAGTCTATATATCCACTTTCTTCAATCGCAATGAATTCAAGACAACACTGATACTGCTAAACGCCATCGCCGCAGCGGCAAAAATTGGATTGAGTAGAATTCCAAAGAATGGATATAGAACTCCTGCCGCAACCGGAATAAACGAAGAATTATAAAAGAATGCCCAGAAGAGGTTCTGTTTTATTATCTTCATCGTTCGCTTTGAGAGGTTTATTGTCTCCGGTATAAGCATTAAATCTCCCCTCATCAGGGTAATATTGGAAGACTCCATAGCAACATCTGTTCCTTCTCCCATTGCAATACCAATATCAGCCTGCGTAAGAGCGGGGGCATCGTTTATGCCGTCTCCAACCATCGCCACAACTTTCCCTTGCGCCTGAAGTTCTCGCACCTTCTCGGATTTCTTGTCCGGCAAAACTTCACTCATTACATTTTCTATACCCACCTGCTGGGCAATTGCGCGAGCGGTACGATTATTATCTCCCGTAAGCATCCAGACATCTATTCCGCTTTCTTTTAGAGCTTTTACTGCTTCTATTGATTCTTTCTTTATTACATCTGCAACGGCAATAGCTCCTTTGATTCTATTGCTAACGGCAAGGACCATCACGGTTTTGCCATCACTTTCAAGTTTCTTTATTTCATCTTCATATAAAGATATATTAAGTCCCAAGTCTTCCATGAGCGCCCTGTTTCCCAGATAGGCCTCTACTTTTTCCGACTTGATTTGCAAAAATCCGCTTAGTCCCTTTCCGGAGATTGCCTTAAACCCTTCAAGTTTATACAGCTCAATTTTCTCTTTTTTCGCTTCTTCTATTATCGCCTTATCAAGCGGACGAGAAGATTTCTGGTCAAGACTTGCAGCATATTTCAGGATTGCCTGCGCCAAGGGGTGCTCCGATCTTTGTTCTAAAGATGCGGCAAGGTTTAGAACCTGCATTCGGTTTTCATTATCAAACGCAATGATGTCGGTTAACTGCGGTTTGCCTTCCGTAAGTGTTCCTGTTTTGTCTAGAATTACCGCGTTGATTTTGTTGGCAATTTCAAGTGATGTAGCGTCTTTAATTAAGATTCCTTTACTTGCAGCGCTACCGGAAGAAACCATAATTGCCATTGGCGTCGCAAGCCCCAATGCGCAAGGGCAAGCAATAATAAGTACGGCAACAAAGTTAATGAGAGCAAAACTGAAAGCCGGTACGGGACCGAAGAAAAGCCAAACTATAAAAGTCAGGATGGCTATGCCAAATACAACCGGGACAAAGTATGAAGCAACTAGGTCTGCAAGGCGCTGAATTGGAGCTTTTGACCCTTGTGCCTCTTCAACCATCTTAATGATTTGAGAGAGGACTGTATCTTTCCCTATCTTTGTAGCTTTAAAAGTAAAGGTGCCAAACTTATTAACCGTGCTTCCGATAACTAAACCGTCGACCGTCTTGTGAACGGGCATTGACTCTCCGGTTACCATTGATTCATCAATCTCCGAGTCACCCTCGGTAATTTTTCCATCAACGGGAATTTTCTCGCCGGGTCGGACAACTATTAGGTCTCCGACACTTACGTCTGTGATTGGTATCTCAACCTCTTTTCCTTCCTTTAAAATCCTTGCGGTTTTAGGCTGCATGCCAACAAGCTTCTTAATTGCCTCGCTCGCCCTTCCTTTCATTAAAATCTCAAAATACTTACCGAGGAGAATCAAAACAATGATGACCGCCGCCGTATCAAAGTACGTTTCAGGCAATACTCCTCCCCTGATAAAAAAGCCAGGAAAGATGGTAACCGCCGCACTGTAAAGGTATGCAGACAAGGTTCCTACGGCTATCAGTGTGTTCATATCTGCGGTGCGATATTTTACCAATAACTTAAGACCCGAGTAGAACTGCCACCCCACCCAGAACTGTACCGGTGTTGTAAGGATGAAAAGTGTCCAGAAATTATTTAAAATCTCCGGAACGAATGGAAACCATCTTGGAAAACTGCCCAAGAAAACAATAATTGAAAGAATGCTTCCAACTATAAGCTTACGTTTAAGTGTTTTTATTTGTTTTTTCCGCTCAATCTCCTCTTTGTCTAAAACCTCTTCTTCTTCGCCTCCTTCTTGTATCGGTTTATAGCCTGCATCCGTAATTACTTTAAGAACATCGTCAACCGTAACCACTTTTTTATCTAACACGACTTTTGCGCGTTTATTGGAAAAATCAACATCAATATTTTTAATGCCCGGAAGTTTTTTTATTGCGCCCTCAACTATCATCGCGCAGTGAGGGGAGTCCATCCCAATCACTTTTATGGAAATTATCTCCGAATCTCCATTGCCTGCTTCTTTTTCTTTATCAGTCTCACCCGTAGTGTCTTTAGCGGGAGAATCCTGATGCCCAATCTCAAGCTTGTATCCAGCGGTCTCAACGGCCTTAGCGAGGTCCGACTCGGAAACGATTTGCTCATCAAATTCAATCAGTGCAGATTCTGTAGCAAAATTAACCGATGCCGAATTTACTCCTTCGGTCTTTGAAAGAACACGCTCAATCGTACTTACGCAGCTTGCGCAAGTTATTCCGTGAACTTTATATGTTTCTTTTTTCATTATTTATATTTTTTATTTTCCGCCACTTTTTGTGTTCGTGTTTACTATACCCCCTGGGGGTATAGTTTGTCAAATGCTTATAGGATATTTGATATCATATGCGACTATTTTAGTCTTCCGCTGATTCTAAAATTAGTTTCTTTTTCTATTCAACTTTTTCGCCTTTTCTCTGTTTATCTTCTTTGCGGGTATATTGTCACTATATTAACATGCCAGTAAGTAATATCGCGAATGAACCCGCAGCAAGGCAGAGGTTGCGAGGCTTTGCCGGGTAATATCCTGTTTAACCTATAAATTCAACCGCGTTTTTATATTTTTGGGGTATTTTAAGTCTAAAAAACTCATCTTTAGCTACCCACTTATACCGATTATGTTCATGGCTTAATTTTACCTCATCGGTATTGGACTCCAATCTATGTGTATAGATAAAAGTTATAATTGGGCAATCGTATCCATCTCCCTTTATGCTATAGGAAACGTCAAGTATTTTTACCGAGTTTAACTTTATGCCGGTTTCTTCCTTTACCTCTCTCATTACAGCTTCTTTAGGACTCTCGTTTGCCTCTAATAAGCCCCCTGGTAAATCCCAAGTCAATGGCCTTTTGGGAGCACTCTCGTTCCTGAAAAGGACTAGTATCTTGTCACTTCCATTCGCAATGACAACTTTAGATATTAATACTACTTTTTGTCCGTTGTGGTCCGTGTACATAACAACACCCTACCACAAATGTTTAGTTGTGCTATACCCATCCTATTTAATTCTGTATATTCTTGATGCCGATTTCAGGAAAAACTACATCTTCATCCGTTTCTAAAATAAACCTTATAACACGCGCTACTTTTGGGGGGTTAAGCGCGTTTTTAAAGTCTTTTTTAATACCGACTTTCTCAAAAAGACTTGTTTTCATCTTCCCGGGATGAACATCTGTCACGCGGATATTATATTTCGCCAGTTCCGGCTGGATTGATTTGGTAAAACCCGTAACACCCCACTTTGTGGCTGTATATACCGAACGCTCGGTCTTAGCATAAAAACCGGCCTGCGAATTGATGTTAATAATTAGACCCTTTTTGTTCTCCTTCATTGATGGAGCTACTGCCTTCGTGGCAAAAATCAGACCCGTTAGATTTACATCAACGACCTGCTGAATACGACTCTGGTCATTATCTGAGATTTCACCTTGTATCCATAGCCCGGCATCATTAATAAGACAGTCTATCTTTCCATACTCTTCAACCACAGAATTGACTGCCTTCTCAATTGAAGAATATGAGGAAACATCGCAAACGCGATAACTGCATCAGATCGGAAGAGCACACGTCTGAACTCCAGTCACATTCCTTTACCTCGTATGCCGTCTTCTGCTTGAA
>CAJVWL010000004.1 GCA_913009745.1 uncultured bacterium
TAATATATCTCCACTGTCCGAGTTTACCATTTTACTATTTGACATATGTTTTATTATAACTCAAAGATTTGTTTGTGAGAATTTTTAAAATCTTAAATACGCCTGCCAATAATCGTATAGCTGTTTTGTCGCCACTAAATCGCGTGTATTGTAGCGGGCAATATCCAAGAACTTCTTCTCTCTAAAGAGACTGGTAACGTCATCTCCGCTGACTCCTTCATCCTTTGGACTCTTTATTCCAAATGCTCTTGTGAAAAGATGCAGGCTTCCGGTCTTCCTGGAAGCGCCATAAAAAGTAAATTGGTCATATACGTCAACGTGTATCGCGCCGAACGGCTGGCTGTTTAAATATCTATTTGCCATCAAATTCTTTGTTGGTCTGACGTCATTAATCGCCGAGCGTATCATCATAAACGGAACGTCAAATCCCCTGCCGTTAAAACTAATGAATTCATCGTACTTCTCCGCACCCTGCCAAAAGTTCTCAAGCATCTGTTTCTCCGACATTGCCTTAAAGATAAATCCATCTTCCTCAAAATTATCCTGCTTATTTCCCGGGGATTGAAAACAAACAACACCCTTGTCCGAGCCATGGTCAAGCACTCCAATCGCTACAATCTCGGAAGTTAGCGGAGAGAAGACGAGCTCTGTTTTGAGATTTTCAAACGCAATATTGTACTCATCAGAATCTTTGGCATACTTTTGGTCAAATCGCCTCATAAGCGATTTTTTGCTGATTTCATCAAGACTATCCCAGCTCTCTCCCGCGGTTTCAATATCAAAAATGAGTTTTGCCATTAATGTAAATTATATTTTTGGGATAAAATTTACTAAAATCTCACGTTTTCGCGGACCGCTAAATTCAACCAATATAACTCTCTGCCACGTCCCGAGCATTAACAGTCCGCCATCAACCGGAACGATAAGCGAAGCGCCTATTATTGACGACATTATATGGTCCGGCACGTGGGCTGGATTATGTTCGTGGCGATAGTTAAGTTTTGGGACTATCGCGTCAAATGCGTCAAGCATATCCAAGTCCGTCCCCGGGTCAAGATCAGCCGTTGTTATAGCAGATGTTGTGTGAGCTAAAAACAGGTGGCAAAGCCCGTCAACCGCATCCATATCAGCCAGTGTATCATTAATCCCGTCTGTAAGATCAATAATCTCTTTTTTTTGTTTTGTCTGAATAAATATTTTTTTCATATCAAAATCAATTATTGATTGATGGCTGTTTGTTGTTTTTCATTATTCATCAGCTGCCGGAGTTTCCTGCTATATAAATTGTGCGAGTTGGGTATGCCATTTCAATTTTCATTTTATCAAACTCGTCTTTAATTCTAAAATTGACTTCCTGCTGAATATTCATATATTCTCCGTAATCCGAAGACTCAACATAATAAACCACTTCAAAGGTAAGAGACGAGTCATCAAACTTTACAAAATGAGCCCTATCAAAACGCGCCCCATCAATGGGTTCAATAATATCCTTTATAATTCTCGGTATTTCGCGCAATTGTTCGTTTGGTGTTGCATAAACAACGCCAAAACCAAAAACAACGCGTCTATCCTTCATTCTTTTATAGTTCTGAATACGAGCCGAGGTAAGCTCTTCGTTGGAAATTACAATCTCCTCTCCATCAAGTGATTTTATGCGCGTCGTTTTAATGCCTATACGCATTACTGTTCCTCTGTGTTCTCCAACTACAATAAAATCACCTATAAGAAACGGTTTATCAAAATATATTGCAAATGAGCTAAATACATCTCCCAAAATTTTCTGCAATGCGAACGCAATCGCTATTCCGCCAATGCCAAGCCCCGCAACAACGGTGTTCACATTCATACCAAAACTTGAAAGCACAACAAGAAGAGCAACTACCCAAAGAGTGATTCTTGCAACTTTATTTATAAGTATTACTGCGGCGCGTGTTCCCTCGTCGGTCTCTTTATGTATATATTTATCGGTAATGTAGTCAACCAAAATCTGCGCCGCCTTAACTGCAAGATAGACAACCCAAACAATAAGAATCACATTTATTGTCTTGTTTACGACTCCACCAAACGACAGGAATAAGGTAAAAGCAAAATAAAATGCCAAAAATGAATAGAATGGCGGCTTTGCGGTTTTAATAATTTCAATCAGCGTGTCATCTATGTCAGTCTTCGTCTTCTCTGCAAATTTCTTAACACGCGACAAAACAATCCATTGAATAAACTTTAACAGTATAAGAAAAACAAGGAAGCCGGCTACAAATAGAATAAAATCCCCCAATGTGTTTCCAAGTATCTTGGATTGGAAAAAGCTTAATCCCATAATTTCTTGTATAGTTTTCACGAACCCAATCATAACACACTTAATTATATATTAACTTAGCTCGTTGCCCAAAAATAGAAAGCCCCAAACCGGGGCTTTCTATGGCGTCTTACGACCTAAAATATCATAAAGTCGTAAATGAGTCTTCAGTGCTCGTTACCGAGTTGTCGGATGCATCTTTAGAAACAACAAAGAAATAATATGTGGTACTCGCTGTCAAGTCGGTTAATATCACGGTATGATTCTGAGTCATTGTTTCATTATCAATTTTTGTCGTTGAGGTTGCTGACTCATCAACCGGTGTTACCGTATCGTAGTAAACAATACTGGTAGAATCTTCGTCGGTAGTCCAAACTATTCTTGAACTGGTTGAGGTAGCGTCCTGCACGATTAAATTACTAATGACCGGAGAGTTTGTATCCTGAATCGCATTACCATTACCGCTACCATTCTCGTTTTCATGCTCATTCTCATTTTCGTGCTCATTGTCGCGCCCCTGCTTCTGCTCTTGCTCTTGTTCGTTCTTATGCGTGTCTTTCTCAATATCATCACACTCATCGGTAAACTCTTTCGCAATACCTTGGATACCGCAAAATCCGGCATCTTTCTTTTGAATACCTGGAGCATGAGTTAGCCCGCGAGGCAGTCCATCAGGATACTCTCCGTCATCAAAAAACCTATTGAGTTTAGCCATGGTAACAGGACCAACAACTCCAACTTGGTCAATTCCATGTTTTTTCTGGAAACGCATTATTGCCATTGCGGTTAGCGGTCCAAAATATCCCGTAGAAAGTCCTTCCGGATAAATCTCGGGGTCAAGACCAAGATATTCCTGTAGCGCCTTAACGTCACTGCCGGTCACTCCTTCATGTAACGACCTTCTCAATTTAAATGTAAGTTGCTGATTTTGCTTATTAAGGTCCTGTATTTTAGCCTGAAGTTCTGCGATCTGGACCTGGAGTGTTTTAATCTGCTGAAGCAGATCGCTTACAGAAACTGTTTCTGCCATTGCGTTGGGTGCTATAGGAAACAAAAATCCAACAAGAGAAAACATCAACAATGAAACTAAGTAAATCTTTATATCCTTTCTCATAACTATTGTATTTTATTCTATCGGCCTTTAATTTATGTATTACTGCTCTATGGTGTCTTAATTGGTATTTTCAGCTTTCTTTGGAGAGGATTTTTTGCGAACATTTTTATTATTAAAATAAAAAATATACAGTATTTCCGGAATGGCAACTAAGTTAATAAATAAAAATGTGCCAAACCACCATTTGTCATTATTCCTTGCGGATTTCCAGAGCGCTACAATTTTCCATGGGATTGACCACAGAAGTATCACTATAAGTAATGGATTTTTCAGCATCTCTGATTGCATTGTTTTATTGTAACCTATTTTAATATTTTCTACATTGCACATAAGCACCACGAGACCCCGCAACGGGAAGTCGTGGCAGGGTCGGAGCTCTATTCATGTGACAACGTATATTTCCGGTAATTGGCGATACTTCTCGGCGCAATCAATGCCGTACCCAACAACAAAACCATCGGAAATGATTTCGCCATAGTAGTCCGGAATGAATTCGCAGCTTTCTCTTGCAAGAAGCGCGCAGCTGCGCACGGACGCCGGATGTTTCGCCCAGATGGTGTCCATGACAACATCTATCGTAAGACCCGTATCGGCAATGTCTTCCACAACAACTACGTGTCTTCCGCCGAGATTCGCTTCAACATCCTTTGTTATCTCAACCGACCCGCTTGATTTCATCCCGTTGCCGTATGACTTCGCGCAAATAAAATCAATTTCCAAGGAGAAATTGAGCATACGAACAAGGTCTGATAGAAAAACAAACGAGCCATTCAAGACGCCGACGAATATCGGATTCTCGCCGTCAAGGTCAACGCTGATATCATCGGCAATTCTCCGAACCATCTCATGAATTTGTTCTTTATTGAAAAGTACACCTAGGTCCATTACAAACTCCTTACGTAAAGGGATCCTATTAGGCTTAGTAAATCACAACGCCCCCTCTTTCTCAAGAAGTTTGCGTTTCCTATCCGAACCGCCGAGTGCGTTATATCCTCCCACTTTTCCGTCTGAACGAATTATCCTATGACACGGAATATGCGAGTTATGATTCCGCCTCATAATACTCCCCACCGCGCGGTATGCGTTTGGACTCCCTGCACGCCCCGCCACATCCTTATAACTTAAGGTCTTACCTTTTGGGATTTCAAATACTATAGATAGGACTCTTTCCGTAAAATTATTTTTCTTTTTTACCACTCTCAATCGCGTTTTTTATAATATCCAAATTACAGCTATGGTTTTCACCGCACCATGCCTCGCATTTCTCTGCAATCTCTTTGTTAAAATAGTGAAACCCACACTCCTTGCACCGATATAGCTTTTTTCCATCTCCGTCATTCATAATATATATTATATTTATCCTTATCTTCTATTACTCCATGTCACGTTTAATCAATGTGTATACACCCCTGTTGTATATCAGAGAGAAATCCCTATCTTCGTCATCTTCAAAGTATGCGGTTCCATCAAATCTTGCCGCATCAAATAAGGTTTTTGCCTCATTGTATTGCAGGTCACGTCTTAAGTACTCAACTGCCGTACGTATAAGTCCTCTGTCAAAATAAACGGTAAAGCCGTGAATACGTTCTTTTACTACCTGCTGTTCTTGAGCCATAATATTATAATCATATTATAAAAGGTTGATATATAAAAATAATAGGGGGGGTCCGACCTTATGTCGGACCCCCCCGTGTGGTCACAGCCTTTCAATGCGTTCTGCAAGAAACGCACGCGCCCATTGCTTTATGAGCTTGCATCTCCTCCAAAACACTCCCTCGGGAGTTATCGCGGACCTACAAAGAATCCGCCCGGCTTTGTCTCGCTCGCATCGGAAGCGATAGAGTTTACCAGACTCATAAAGTGTAACAACGCCTTCATCAGCCCAGATTTCTGCGCTATCAACGTGAATCGTCATACCGCGGTATTTGGTATCAAACGGCTTCACTATGACGCCCTTATCTCTGCCCATCTTATCCTCCCATCACAAATTTGCAATGAACTTCTCGTGCAATAGAATGCCATATCTTCCTCCCCTTGTCAACAAACACCCCGACAATAAGCCGGGGTGTAAATATAGTTCGTATAAACCTATTGATAGTCTATTGAGCGGGGTTCTGGGGTTGTTCCGGTGTATGAGAAGAATGATCTTCTGCCGGAGGTTGCGAACTTTGCACACCCGCATCTTTGCTTGCCTTGGCTCCCTTCCCCTTTTTGCTCACCTTCCACAAAAGGACAAGGGCAACTAAAACAGCTAATAAAACTAACCATTGTATGAGAGACATAATTAGTAAAAAATATTATACGTTTAAGCGACCTTTTGCCGTCAAATATATGTCGGCAAACACTACTTTAATAGTAGCAAACTCTCTATATTTATAACAGCAAGAAACTGCGCGGCAAATACTCAACCGTGCCTAACCTCTATTACATCTCCGTCTTGGATAGTATATGTTTTTCCTTCAACTCGCAGCCACCCCTTTTGTTTAGCGTTCTGCCATCCACCCGCCTCTATCAGCTTCTGCCAGTTAATTGCTTCCGCGCGGATAAAGTTCTTCTCAAAATCCGTGTGTATAACTCCCGCAGCCTCCGGCGCTTTTGTACCGTCCACGATAGTCCACGCCCTTGTTTCATCCTCACCTGTAGTAAAGAAGCTGATGAGCCCGAGCATCTCATAGGAGCTGCGAATTAATTCATCTATTGAGTCATCCTTAGAGAGGTCTGCAATAAGATAATCGCCTCCCAATGCTTCTATTTTTGCCAGAAGCTCCGGCGACACCTCATCGCGACTGCCGTTTAAAAGATATAATTGCGGCTTTGCCGTAAGCAGGTTCAAATCTCTTAACACCGAATCGGATAAAAATTCCTTATCAAGGCTGTTTACTAAAATATTTCCGTCAAGAACTTCCGCAACTTTTTCTAAAATTGCGGATTGTGCAATTTTCTCTTTGTTCCCCGTTTTGGCATCTTTCCTTACGCTCTCAAGCCGTTTTTCCACAACATCAATATCCTTCAAAATAAGTTCCGTATTTATAATATCTATATCTCTTTCCGGGTCTATTTTTTCCTCAACGTGCGTAATGTCATCCGACTTGAAGCACCTCACAACCTGCACAATAACTTTTGTTTCCCTAATGTGCGAAAGAAACTGGTTTCCAAGCCCCTCTCCTTTATTCGCGCCCTTAACCAGTCCAGCAATATCATAAAATTCCACAACTGCATATATTTTTTTCTTTGAATTGCTAAGCTGCGCAAGAGCGTCTATGCGCTTATCCGGTACACTAACAACACCGACATTCGGATCAATAGTGGCAAACGGATAGTTGGCAATATTAACCTCTTGGTTTGTAAGTGCCTTAAAAAGAGTTGATTTGCCAACATTTGGAAGACCCACTATTCCTATAGAAAGTTTCATTGTGCTTATTATTCAACCGTTACGCTCTTCGCTAAATTCCTTGGTTTGTCTACGTCGCACCCCCTCGCAACCGCAACATAATAGGCAAATAAGTGTAGCGGAATAATTGACAACAGCGGCGTAAGCATCTCAAGTGTTTTTGGAATATAAAAAACACTATCTGCGAGTTTTGCAATCTCGCCATCTCCCTCTGTGGCAATTGCAAACACCTTACCGCCGCGAGCCTTTATCTCTTCTATGCCGGAGAGTGTTTTCTCGTAAACCGAATCTTGCGGCGCAATTACTATAGATGGAAAGCCTTTATCTATCAAAGCTATTGGTCCGTGCTTCAGCTCACCTGACGCGTATCCCTCGGCATGAACATACGCAACCTCTTTAATCTTAAGCGCTCCCTCTAACGCTATTGGATAATTATATTTTCGTCCGATGTAGAAGAAATTATCATAGGACGAATAAACTTTTGCAAACTTCTTTATAATCTGAGCTTGTGAAAGTACCTTCTCCATTAATTCTGGTATCTTCAATAATTCACTAGAGATTCTTCTGCCCATAACCATGGACATATCTTTCTTTCTTCCGATATAGATGGTTAAAAGCGCCATGATTGCCACTTGGGAAACAAATGTTTTTGTTGACGCAACACTTATTTCAGGCCCAACATGCTGATATATCCCCGCGTCTGTCTCGCGGCTTATAGTAGAGCCAACCACATTAACAATTCCAAGGGTTAAAATATTTTTCTCTTTCGCCTCATATAAACTTGCTAATGTATCTGCAGTCTCGCCGGATTGAGAAATTGCAAGAAATATATCATTTTCATTAAAAATTGGTTTTCTATATCTTACTTCCGATGCAAAATCTACCTTCACCGGCACGCCGGCATATTCTTCAAGCATATATTCTCCAACCTTCCCCGCAAGATACGCAGTTCCGCATGCCGCAATATGAAGTCTTTTTATGCGCCCAATATTCTTTTCCGCACCCTTAAGCCCCCCAAGGACAGCCTCTCCATCTTCTACGGAAAGCCTGCCGCGAAGAGAATTGCGTACCGCGTCAGGCTCTTCGCTAATCTCTTTAATCATAAAGTGAGAGAAGGTATCTTTTTGCGCGGTACTAGTGTCCCAATCCAAGTATTGCGGTGTTCTGTTTATTGTATCGTTATCAATCGTTGATATCCTGTATCCCCCTGATGTGATTTCTATAATTTCCCCATCTTGTATATAAACTACATCTTTTGTGAATTTAAGAATTGGCGCTGCGTCCGAAGCAATAATAAACTCATTTTTTCCTATTCCTAAAATAAGCGGACTAAAGTTTCTCGCTGCAATAAGTTTGTCCGGGTTCCTTGTATCAACAGCTATCAAGCCGTACGTTCCACGAATTTCTTTTAATGCCAATCTTACCGCATCCTCAAGCTGTATACCGCCGTCTTTCATGGCTTTCTCAATCAAATGAGCAACAACTTCAGTATCCGTTTCTGAAACAAACTTATGATTATCTTTTATAAGTTTCTCCTTAAGCTCTTTATAGTTTTCAATAATGCCGTTATGAACAATATGTATATTGTTACTGCAGTCACTATGCGGATGCGTATTTAATTCTGTAACCTTTCCGTGAGTTGCCCATCTGGTATGAGCAATACCCGTATTGAAGCCATTTTTCTTAAACTTCGCCGCCTTTTCCTCTAATAAAGCTACTTTTCCTACAGATTTTTCAATTACGAAATTTGACTTGCCAACAACCGCAAAACCGGCCGAATCATATCCCCTGTATTCAAGCGTCTTTAGACCGTCAATAAGAATCGGTATCGCTTCTTCTTTTCCTAAGTAACCAATTATTCCACACATAGATTTTTATTTCCTATTTATAAAACTATCACTTCTGACTTTTCTATGAAAGTTTATTGCAAATCTATGAGCTTCATCGCGGACCGCTATTAGCGTCTTTATATTGATACCTTCGGGTATCTTTCCTATAAACTCGTTTTTCTTCCTGGTTGGTCCCTTTGCGATACCAACAACAGGCAGTTTAATACCTAGCTCATACAACACTTCTTTTGCCGCATTTACCTGGGGTCTCCCGCCATCAACAAGTAAAAGATTCGGATATTCCCATTCGTCATGCCCAAAACGGCGGTTCAAAACTTCTTTCATCATACCGACATCGTTTGCTGTTTTAAAGTTTCTTATTTTAAAAAGCCTGTATTTGCTTTTTGCCGGCACTCCTCCGATGAAAACAACCATTGAACCGACAGAAAAATTGCCGGAGATGTTAGAAATATCATATCCCTCTATGCGCGCAGTCTCCGCTTCCCGAGACTGCCTATACTCGTCCCTCACAATAATAGTGCTGTCTTGGATGTGCTGTAGCGCAAAGATTCTTCGCTTTAATATTTCCGCTCTTTCAAAATCAAGCTTTTTTGAAGAGCTTTTCATCTCTGATCTCAGCGTCTGTATAATCTTTTTTCTCTTGCCTTCAAAAAACAGCTTAATGTTTTTTATATTTTTCATATATTCCGCCCTGCTGATTGCGCCTATGCACGTCCCGGGACATTGTCCAATTTGGCAGTTTAGGCAGGGACGTTTGTATTTCCCGATTCTTTTCGGGTCATGAACGCTATACGGAAAAATTCTGCGTATAATTTTCAAGGTTTCCCGTATGCTCGTTGCGGATGTGAACGGACCGAAAACCGCCAGAGTATTTTTCGTTTTGGCCCCGTGATTTATAATGTTTTTCCCGCGCACGAGAAAAACTCGCGGATACTCCTCGTTAGTAATTTCAACATACAGAAAGCTCTTATCGTCCTTTTCTTTTATATTATATTGCGGTTTCAACTCCCTAATAAGCTTTGCCTCTAATATAAGTGCTTCAATCGTGCCGTCCGTTTCTATGTAATCAATCTTTTTGATTTGGCTTATTAGTTTTTCTATTTTTAAATCATGCGCGCGGCTGAAATAGCTTGCAGTTCTCCTTTTCAAGTTCCCCGCCTTTCCGACATACATAACTTTTCCAGCGGAGCTTTTCATAAGATATACTCCTGGAGTCTGCGGAATCTTATTTGTTAGATTTTTTTTGTCAATACCGCCCATATTATACTATAAAACTTTGCGCAAATATTTCCCCGTATAACTCCCGCCGGTTCTCACTACGTCTTCCGGCGTACCCGCTACAATTAGTTTACCCCCCCTATCCCCTCCTTCAGGACCAAGATCAATCACCCAGTCGGCGGTTTTTATTACATCCAGGTTATGTTCAATAACAACAACCGTATTACCCCTGTCCACCAGCTTTTGTAAAACGGCGAGTAGTTTTTCTACATCGGCAAAATGAAGCCCGGTTGTCGGTTCATCCAATAGATATAAAGTTCGACGGGTATCATGCTTCCCGAGTTCTTTTGCGAGTTTTATTCTTTGAGCTTCACCGCCGGATAGCGTAGTGGCAGACTGCCCCAATTTCAAATATCCTAGCCCAACTTCATTAAGGACTTTAAGTTTATCGTAAAGCCACGGTATATCATCAAAAAACACCTCTGCCTCTTCTATTGTCATTTGGAGTATGTTAAAAATATTCTTCCCGTGATATTTAACCCCAAGAGTCTCCTTGTTAAACCTCTTTCCTCCACAAATATCACATTGAACATAAACCGTCGGTAAAAAATGCATCTCAATAGCTATTTGCCCGTGTCCCGCGCAATTTTCACACCTCCCCCCGCGAACATTAAAACTAAACCTTCCTGGTTTCCATCCGCGAATTCTCGCATCTTCGGTAGAAGAAAAAAGTTCACGAATATACGTCCACGCTCCGACATATGTTGCCGGGTTTGACCTTGGAGTTCTTCCGATTGGAGACTGATCAACATTTACAATGCGATTTATATATTCCAATCCAAGAATTGCATTGTGCGTTCCCGGACTATAATTTGCCTTATTAAATCTGTTAGCCAGTGTTTTATACAGAACATCATAAATTAATGTACTTTTTCCCGACCCTGACACTCCGGTTACAACGGATAACTTCCTAAGAGGAATCTCTATGTTGAGATTCTTTAGATTGTTTGCCGTTGCGCCTTTTATTTTTATAAAATCTCCCGGCTTCTTTACCTTTCTCCTGTTCTTCGGAGATTTAATCTTCTTGTCGCCCCTTAGATAATCCAGCGTAAGCGATTTTTTTGTCTTATCTTTTATAATCTCCGGTATCCCGCCCTCTGTTACAATTTCCCCTCCGTGAATACCGGCGGCGGGTCCTATGTCAATCAAGTGATCACTGGAACGTATAGTCTCCTCATCATGCTCAACAACGATGATTGTATTACCCAAATCCCTTAAATCATGCAGTGTCTTTATCAATTTCGCATTATCTTTTTGATGAAGACCTATTGTCGGCTCATCAAGGATATATAGCGCGCCAACTAGGCGCGACCCGATCTGCGACGCAAGCCTTATTCGCTGAGATTCTCCTCCGGAGAGAGTGCCCGCTTTTCTATTTAGCGTTAAATAGTTAAGCCCTATATCAGACATAAATTTGAGTCTATTATTTATCTCTCTTAGCGCCGCCTCCGCAATTTCCCTCTCTTTTGCATTTAATTTTTTGTTTAGTGAGCTAAAAAATGAGACTGCGTCATCTATTGATAGACTTACAACTTCTGTTATATTTCTACCGGCAATTAAAACATTTAACGCCTCCGGACGTAGGCGTCGTCCGAAACAGACCTCGCATACTTTTTCAGACCAAACATTCTCTACGCCAAGACCGTGGCATACTTCGCATGCCCCATACGGACTATTGAACGAAAATAAGCGAGGCTCTATCTCGGGAAAAGAAAAATTATCATGCGGACATGCGAATTTTGCCGAAAAGGAAACCTCCCTTTCAAGCGTTTTGTTTCTTACGCCTTTTGTATATATCCCGCTTGCCGTAGATGAAAACAGCACGGCAACGGCATCATTCCCATGCTTGAGAGCAGATTCAACCGCCTCGCTAAGTCGCAATCTATTATCCTTATCCTTAAAATCTATATCCGCCTTAAATTTATCCAGCACCAACTCAATGGTGTGCTGTTTATAC
>CAJVWL010000005.1 GCA_913009745.1 uncultured bacterium
GTGGAAATATCTCCAACTTTGAAGTTTTTCTTTTTAATATTAGAGAAATCGCCATTTTGGTCCAAGTATTGTATGGACCCCGGCGACAGATCTATATCAACACTGTCTGTATTAGAAACAACCACCCTCTCCTTGCCGTCATCCGGCCCTTCGGCGTCAAACAAAACACTTTCTATATTTAGTTTGGTTGAAGTAATGACGGAGGTTTGTTTGTTTTGCGTGTTTGGGGAATTGTCACCGGAGGATGAGCTGTGATTGGCGCTCCCGTTGTTTCCGCTCCCGTTGTTTTCTGTAGAAAAAGCTATTCCGTTTTTAGCGCGCGGAGTTCCGAAAATGCCGTTCACCGCACCGCCCCCAAAAGTTGTCCATCCAAAATTTGTCTCTCTCTGCATCGTTCGCCTAGACGACGCGTCACCGGACGGCCAGGATGGATCGGCAAATACTTCATCTCTTGGCGCGCAATTGCTGTCAAAAAGACGCAATCCTTCATTCGTATTGGAAAGCGAACCGGTATAAATTGCGTCTGCTTTTATATTCGGCACAGAATCATCATCGGTGCGCTCTAAAAGATAGAATCCCCCAGCCGGTATTGTGGCATCGTCAAACACCGCTTTAATTTGTTCCCCCTTATCAATTAACTGCCAACCGCCGATGTCAACGGCGCTGCTTGAAATGTTCTTCAGCTCTATCCACTCATCACTTGAAGAAAGCCCCGCACTACCGGGACCACCCATCCACGCAACCTCATTAATAATAACTTCTTTATGCGAAGGCGCTCCCGCAACATTAAAACTGCACCACTTCGTTTCTATTGATGGATTTTTGCTTGTTTTTTCCTTTTCAGTTTCGTCCTCCGGAACTTTTGCGTCTTCTGGTGTATCTTTTTTCGTGTTATCGGCATCTCCGGGAAGCTGGTTGTTTGTTTGCGCCCTATTGTCTTCCTGTGCTGTCCGCCGATTAAGATACGGATTTTCACCAGTGTCTTCAGCGACAGAAGGTTTGTTCTCCCACCCCGGATGACTATCACCCCTTATGCTGTCCACTATTCTGTTGTCGTTTCCTCCGAATATGTTATGAAACGCGTCTTGCGAAGAATTACCAATCTGTATCGCGATACTTTTCCCTTTATTGATTATCTGCCCCACAAACGACGGTTTTTCTGTGCTTACAAAATTCGGGTCGCTCTCTGCTTTTGCAACTTCACGGAAAAATAAATCTATAACACTCGCGCTATATTGTGTGGCTTTTGTTGAAAGAATGTTCCAATAGTCACGCATTACGAGGTCTTCCGAATCTATAAGCGAGAAGTTGTTGCTACTAGACATAATATAGTTAAAATTCCCTGGGTTAATTTCCTGAACTAGTCGATAATCTCCAAACTCTGGATTATTGTTGAATCTAAACCACGTATTATTTTCATAACGACGATTTATTGAATTAGGTAAATTATATCCGCTTTGAATTCCAATAGTGTCCTTGCTATAGAAATTGTTGTTTGAATAGGACGCCATGGCGCCGAAATACGTATCCAGGTCGCCCATTATTATCAGGTTTTTACCGTTCAATCTATCGGCCAGTTTCGGGTCTTGGTTGTCTATGTTAAATTTTTTCGTAAAAGACTCATACGGACTTCCATCCGAATGCTGGTCATTTCTTGTGTGGTCTGGTACCGCGGAATCCTCAATGAGATGTATGATATGTCCAAGAATAAACATTGCTTTTTCCTTGTCTCCATTTACATAAAAACGTATCGCCCTCTGCCAGGTAAAATTAGTTTCCGTGGAAATTGCGCTGATTCGTTTCTCCTGCGCTGCAGTTAAAAGTGAGGCGATAAAACTCGTAACCTTCCATCTTGCCTCATTCTGTTCCTTTTCACTTTGCGCCCATTCCTTTGACTTGTATCCATTCACAAACGGCGTCGTGAGACCGCGTTCGTAAACCGGGTCATAAAAATGATTTATCCATCGCGGCAACTCGTCTTCTTTCCTGCTTCCCTCAATTAAAAAGCCGGCTAATTTAGTTGAAATTTTATTGCCGGAAGAATGCTTGTTATAAAAACTTATCGCCTCTTTTGTAATATAGGGATGCGTTTCAAGGGAATAAGCAGATGCGCCCTTGGGAGCTAATACAAAAACTCCCGCGAGCAAAAGCGGGAGTATTCTTATTACATACTTTCTATTTTCCATACACCTGAATATTTATTCAAATATAGATCTATTTCAGCAACTATAGACTTTCCGTCTCTAGTAACAAATACATAGTGCCCAATATCTATACTGGCACTTTTATCTGGAGTCGCCCTTGAAACAACATCAATAATTTCACTAAAACGATTATCTTTCTTAGCTTTACTAAGCGCATCTTCCCACTTTTTCTTTGTTAGATAATTTGGGTCATTCTCATTTGTCTCATACGCGAAATATTTGCTTGCCAGCTCAACGTCGCCGCTCTTTAGCGCGTCTATCAAAAGCTGTAATGTTTCCTCCGGTGTTTTTCCACCGTATGTATCGTTCTTCATCAGTTCATCATAATTTTTCTGCCAAGCGTAGAAACTATCAATGTTCTTGCTCATCTCACGCTCTCTTTTTGCGTCAGGGCTTAAATATGACGTCCACGCAATAGAAGAGCCGCCAACAAGGATTAATATCGCCGCAAGGATACTAAAGAATTTCCAAAAACTGCTTTTGGGAGTGTTTTTTATATCTACTGTTTCCGTAACAACTTCTTGCTCCCCGTTAAAATCGTTTTGTATATCCATATATTTAATTAAATCAGATATATCCCGATATTAAAAATATCAAAAAGGGGCTCAAAAAGAGGTGGAAAAAGCGGAAATTTCCGTTTTTTCCGATTTCCGGCAATTTTCCGGAAATAAGCAAAATGGCAAAATTGCCGTTTTGCCAAATTAGCTATAGAGCGAAAACTATAATCTTTCGGAAATTAACTTCCGGAAATTTGGAAGTTTTATGCAAAATTCTTCCGAGGAAATTGCCAAATTATTGCCAAAAAGACTGCCATTTAATTTAATTGGCGATTTTAGTTATCCACAGACGATTTTTAGAAAACTAGAATAAAAACTTATCCACAGATACCAAAATCACCAAAATCAGACTAAAAACATCTTCACGACAATCCATCAACAACCAATTGCAAAAAAACGCCCATTAGAACTTTCGTGACGATCGTCACGAAAGTTCTAATGGCGAGAAACAGTACATTTGTCTTTATTTTTTATTCTTAATCAGATAAATTGCCTGCAATCCAATCGCAGCCGCAAGAATGATTAAAATCCACGCAAGACCCGTGCGTCCAAGATAGGAAAGCTCATTTAAAATCACAACACCCGATAGTGCCAACGATATATATAATAGTTTCTTCATTATTTTTTAACTTTATTTTTGCATCCAATAATCCCGGCTAGTCCAGCGAATGCAATGTTCCGCTCTTTGTTACGGCAAGTATTTCAATATATTGAATAATCCTTAAGTCGCGAAGATCCTCCATAAATTCTTGCGGTAGTTTCGCCTTGCCAACCCAAACACTTCTCTGAAGCATCTTAAACCCAAGCTGTGCAAGTTGTGCTCTCAGCCAGTATCTCTTTCTGCGATATTTTTCCGGAATGTCAAAAACTATAATCTTAAACGTAGTGTCTGTTTCTTTCTTATGTTGGCGTTTCGGAAGATGGTTTTTAATTATCTTATATTTTGCCCTACCAGAAGACGTGATTTTCCATACACCATCTTTCTTATCTATAAAACCTTCTCTTCTAAGCTTATATAGAAGGCTGTAAAAACTCGCACGCTTTTTGTGAAACGAGTCCCTTTGAGTTTTGTTTAAACTTCTATTCTGTATTTCTTCCGCTTTTCTTTCAATTTGCTTCTGCGACGCGCCATATCCGGACTCAATAACGGCTGCGAGAAGATAAAAACTTGAAGCCATAGCAGAGGCGGTATTCTCAATGAGAGTCTCCAATATTCTTTCTGTCACGCTGTCTCCTTCCATTTTCCCAATTATAACCTTTTTGACGATCGTCAAAAAGGTTATAACAGCGCACGTCAATATCACAGAATAGGCGTACGGCGAACACGCAACATACAGAAAGAATCACCGGTTGAAAAATATACAAGCAGGGTTGACGCTGTGTTGCCGACAACGTAGAGTCGCTGAACAAAATTGGCAATAAAATCAAAAACCGGAAAATGCGTAATATAAAGAATGCCTAAACGCCCATTAGAACTTTCGTGACGATCGTCACGAAAGTTCTAATGGCAAAATATCCGAGTACCGCTTAATTGTCGTCAATGGCAAAATATCCAGTTAATGCCCAATTATCATCGGTGGAGATGATTTAAAGTATAATTGCTCGTAAAAAAGGTTACTTCTCTGTTATTAGGTAGTCGTAGATGTTTAGCGTTGCGGTTATAGCATCCCCTGCGGAAATGTTGTTTTGTTTATATAGTGAGTCTGACGCATCGCCAACCGCCCAGATTCCCTCAACAGAACTCCTTTGCGTTTTATGGTCAACAACTATCTCTCCATATTTATTTAATTCCAAAATATCTTTTACAAAATCCGTGTTTGGAACAGTTCCGATTTCCACGAACACGCCGTCAAGCTTAAGCTCCTTTATGTCTCCTGTTTTTTTGTCCGCATACTTCAGCGCTTTTACAAAAGTATCTCCAATAATTTCTCTTGGCTCTGCGGATAAAATAACCTCAACCTTATCGGACTCGGTAAGCTGGTCATGCGTAGAAACGTCTCCATTTATGCTGTCTGAGTGTGTAAGTAAATATATTTTGTCCGCGTATTGCATAAGGTCTATTGCCGACTCAAGTCCCGTGTTTCCTCCGCCTATGACGGCAACCGTTTTGCCTTGGAATATTGGCGCATCGCATGTTGCGCAATATACCACTCCCTTGCCGTAGAATTCATCTTCTCCGGGAATGCCAAGCCTCCTGTGACGGCTCCCGGATGCGACAAGGACCGTCTTCGTATTAAATTCTTTTCCATTCTTTGTTTTCACCGTAAAACTATCGCCGTTTGACTCCAGCGCATTTACCCTATCGTCTTCTATAACCTCTATCTCTTTCTGCGCCTTTAGGTGCCCTTCAAGGCTTTTGGCAAGCTCAAAACCAGAAATTGATTCCGTGCCAATCCAATTTTGAATTTCAGCAGATACGCTTGACTGACCGCCAATCTCTTCCGCTATAAGCAATGTTTTTATCTTTTTACGCGCCGCATAAACTCCGGCGGCAACCCCTGCGGGTCCACCGCCAATAATAATAAGTTCGTACATAGCATCCATTGTAAATTAAGAAACATTAAAAACAAGACCCCCCTATTCAATAGGAGGGTCGTTTAGTTCAAGATGAGAACCGATTTGCTTACGCGGTCGGCTCTGTCGTTGGAGCTTCAGGAGCTGCTTCAGCTGGAGCCTCTGTTGCAGGCTCTACAGGAGCTGCAGGCGCCTCTGTTACAGGTTCGGCTACTGGTTCTGCGGGAGCCTCTGTTGTCGGCTCAGCTACTGGCTCTGCGGGAGCCGCAGGAGCATCTGTTGCTGGCTCTACAGGAGCGGCCTCAGAAGTTTCAGGTACAGACTGCTCTACCGGCTCAGCGGCTGGAGTTGGCTGTGCCTGCCCTTCGTTTGGTTGATTGTTTTCAAACATATGAATGTTGCAAGTTGGACAGCTTCCCGGCTCTTTTGCAGTATATCCACACTGCCTACACCGGTATTGCATATATCCAAACAGAATAATTAGACGACCTTTAAGGCTTTTTCTAGTTCCAATCTATTGAAACCGATGAATATTTGTCCGTCGATTTCAATAACCGGAACACCCAATTGACTAGATTTTTTAATCATTTCTTCTCTCGCCGCACTATCTTTTACCACATCATACTCCTCATATGCAACATTGTGTTTAGTAAAAAACTCTTTTGCTATCTTGCAATACTTGCATGCAGGAGTTGTATAAATTTTTACATTTGCCATGGCAACGACAATAGTAACGCCTATTCCAATTAAAGTCCAATACAAGCTTATTTTCTGCCAAAGAGCTCCCATAGGGCAATAATAGCAACAATGCTACCCGCGGTTAAGCTGGTCCACTTCAACGTAAGCCCGAAGGAATCCACAAGCCATGGAGATGCCGCTATCCAAAGTCCCAAAATAAGATATATCCACTTCATATTGAAAGTTTGTTTTTATTTCCTATTTAGCTAATTTTGCATCTATTTTAGAAGAAAGCTCCGTGAATGGAACAGCCCCCACAACCATCTCATCGTTAATGAAGAACGTTGGAGTGCCTCTTACTCCAAGCTTTGCCCCGACTGCGGCTTCATTTTTCACCGCAGTTTCGTATTTATTGGAGTCAAGACACGAATCAAATTTACTGCCATTTGCTCCTACGGAGCGCGCCCATTTCTTGAAATTATCAACACTAAATGATGACTGTCCGCTAAACAACTTGTCGTGCATCGCCCAATATCCCTTATCGCCCAGCTGCTCGCGCACGCATCTTGCCGATTCCGCGGCTTTCTGCGCGTCAGAGTGAAGCGATGAAAGCGGAAAGTCTTTATATACAAACAAAACTTTTCCGGCATCAACATATTGGGACTTTATTGACGGCCACGTTTCCGTATAAAACTTTCCGCAGTACGGACATTCATAATCAGAAAACTCAACTATGGTAACTTTTGCGTTCTTGTTTCCAAGAACAGGCGAATCGCCAATATCCGGAGCAGTTCCGGGCTTGGCGAGAACAGACGGCGCGGCATTTTGTTTTGCCTGCTGATTGTCAGCCGGTGAAATTGTGCCGGAACCAAAAAGATAAACAAGCGTTCCGGAGAGAATAAGCGATGAAACAATAATACTAACTGCAATTAGGTTTAGGTCGCCAAGAAGACGCTTCCCTTTTATCCTGCTCTGATTTGTTATCGTGGTCTTTTCTTCAAAGCCGCCATCCTTATTAGCGCCCTTCTCTTTTATAACTATCTGTTCCTCAAACACACCATCATTATTACGGTCGCTCATTTTGAAATTTTTCAATGACTTCGTTTATCTTAATTCCCGCCTGCAGGCTGTTGAGCCGCAGGAGCGCTTGTGTCGGTCGGCTGTTGGGCGGGCTGTTGTTGTCCTGTTGGTTGCTGCTGTTGTTGTCCGCTCTCGGCCTGTTTGATTATACGCATCACCTGGCTATCCTCGCCAACCCTGCCAAGAAGAATAATTTTATCACGGTTTAGCACAAGCTTATCCGGACCCCACACGGAAACACTCAACGGAACTACCTGTAGACTTGTCTTACTTGGGTCCTTGGGGTCGGCAACACGCTGAATTGTATATACATTAGAAATGGTTGTTCTTGGGAAGTACGAAAGCCTGCCAAAATACACATCTCCATTTTCCATATATACCGCAGTGTACGGCCTCTCAATATTTACCTTAACCTTGGGTATAACGTACAAGCCGACCACCGCTAAGACCACTATAACTACCGCAACTATTCCCCAGACGAAAAACTTTGATTTTTTCATATTATTATTATTTTTTTATTATTTGCCCTTTAATAAGACCCGCGTCTTGTTTAATATAGGTATTATAAAACACATCAACATATATGCAAATCAAATATAGTCCACTCCCAAAACTAAAGCCCTTTCTTCTCCACAACCGCGGAGTCAAGCAAACGATAATAAAAAATACTTTCTGGCTGTCTTTTAGCGAAATAGTCGGACGACTGCTTAGAATTGTCCTAATTATATATGCCGCACGTCTCTTGGGCGCGGCGGGTTGGGGGACTTTTTCATATATGGCAAGCCTCGCCGCCGTATTCACGGTCTTCTCTGACATTGGCGTAAGCGCCGTATTAATTCGCGAGGTCTCAAAAAAACCAAAAATGGAAAGTGTATATTTTTCAACGGCGCTTTCTCTAAAACTTGTACTCACGCTGGCAAGCTTCCTTGTTATAATATTCGCCACGCCGCTCTTTACCGGCATCCCGCTATCAAGGACGCTTATAGTGCTAATTGGTGTCCTCTTTATATTTGATTCTCTAAGAAGATTTGGAATGTCGGTATTTAGGGCAAGAGAGAAAATGGAACGAGAGGCGTTCATAAATATCCTGACACAGTTGGCAATAGTGGTAAGCGGTTTCATTATATTACCGCTATTCTCAAGCCCGGAATCTCTTGCCGCGGCGTATGTCGTCGGGTCCGGAATTGGGCTTCTCATAACCTCTTATCTTCTTAGGGGGCAGATACGCCGGTTATTTAGCAGTTTTGACAAGGGTTTAGTAAAGTCAATTATCTCCGCTGCATGGCCGTTCTCCATAGCTGCAATTTTTAGCGTTCTATTGGTTAATATAGATACCGTAATGATTGGCTGGTTTAGAAGCGCGACAGACGTTGGGCTATACGCCGTCGCGCAAAAGTCAATCGCGGTACTCTATGTCTTGCCGGCGCTGTTAGTCGGCGCCTTATTCCCCGTTCTTTCACGACTCGCCGCTACAAACGGCAAAAAATTCAGAGTGGTCATGGAGCAAGGAATGAAGTTTATACTTATCGCGGCGTTTCCAATCGCGATTGGAATAATCCTCACGGCAGATAAACTTATATCGGCTATTTACGGCTCGGCGTATGCGGCTTCGGTCGGACCCCTTAGAATTCTTGCGCTTACTATTATTACCGTTTTTCCAATAACAATTCTTATAAACGGCATATTTGCGTATGACAAACAGAAGCAGTTAATCCCATTATGGATTGGGGGTACAATCGCGAACGTTCTGCTGAACTTCTTCTTAATCAGGAGCATTGGTATATCCGGAGCGGCATGGGCAAGTCTTTTGACTCAAATCGGAGTAAATGGAATGACGTGGCTTAAAATGAAGAAGATAAACGACTTTTCTGTACTTGGAAAACTTCCCGATATATTGCTTGCATCGTTTATGATGGGTGTCGCGATAATATTTATGCAGCAATTTAACATTAATATTTTATTGATAATTATCGTCGCGGTTGTGGTTTACTTCGCAAGCCTGCTTTTTGGCGGAGAGAACCCCTTTAAACAATTAAGGGCTGCTATCAAAAGCGCATAATGCTTATAAGCGTTAACAAGCCCCCGGGTATGACTTCGCATGATGTTGTGAGCGCCGTGAGGAAAATGACGGGAGAGAAGCGGGTCGGCCACGGGGGAACTCTTGACCCTTTTGCAAGCGGAGTACTGGTGGTCGGCATATCGCGCGAATCTACAAAAAAGCTTGGCGAGGTGCTTAAGGGAACTGAAAAGGAATATGTTGCTGACCTAGAACTAGGCAAGACAAGCGTAACGGGCGATCCGGAGGGGAAAATAATCGAATCGGCGGAAAAAGCAAACATTTCTGCAATAACCGAAAAACAAATAAAGAGCGTATTAGACACATTCAAGGGGGAAATAACACAAACTCCGCCGAGCTATTCCGCCATTAAAATCGACGGGGTTCCGGCATATAAGCGCGCGCGGAGAGGAGAAAAAATAGACCTCCCAAAACGAAAAGTTACAATAAAAGAGATTGAACTCGTGGGAATCAGCCTGCCGCACATCAAAATTCGCGTTGTCGTCTCGTCAGGAACATATATCCGCTCATTGGCGGAAGATATAGGTAAGGCGCTGGGAGTTGGCGCGTACTTAACGGGGCTTATTAGGACAAGGGTGGGGAAATTTACAATTGAGGAGTCTATTCCCTTTGACAAGTTGGATAGTAAATTAGAAGCTTTATACAAGTGATATTGTGAAATCATCTACAAGAAAATTCATTATACTCATCGGGGATTGGGCCGGACTTTATCTATCACTATTCCTTATGGTGTTTATCCGCTATGGCGACCTCTGGTATAAAAACTGGCAAATACACCTCCTGCCATTTTCAATCCTTTTCCCTTTGTGGATTGTTGCTTTGTACGGCAATTATCTTTACGAAACAAGGTTCTTCCGTTTTGGGATAGAAACACTCAAAGCAATCGGGAGCGCGATAGCAATTGCTCTTATCGCAAGCATCTCCGCTTTTTACATATTCCCTCCCGGATTGATTTATCCGAGACGAAATATGGTTATTTTCGCGGTAATATATGCTGTCGTCCTTGGTCTTTGGAGGTTTGGTCTTTACAAGATATTAAAAACAAGCATTAAAACAAATTTAATCTTTATCGGGAGCGGACCGGAGATAGACGAGCTTGAAGCATATTTTAAAAAACATCCGCATCTCGGCTACAACACAATAGACGTCATAGAAAAACTCCCAAAAGACATTACCGAGATACGCAAGAAGATAAATGAGAATAATATACGTCTCATCGTGGTAAAGTCTCCAAAAAATGACGAGAGTTTTGCGGAGAGACTTTTTTCATTGCTGTCTAAAAATATCACCGCAATAGGCCTTGAGAGATTTTATGAACGCGTCCTATACAAAGTCTCACCCGAAATACTCACCGATACGTGGTTTATTCAAAACTTAGAAAATATAAACCTTGAGATATACAGAACCATAAAACGTTTGGCCGATATATTCATAGCAACGGTTGGACTGCTTATCTGCGCGTTAGTTTATCCGTTTATAGCGCTTGCCATCAGATTAGATTCGCGAGGACCTATTTTATTCAAACAAAAACGTGTTGGCGTAAACGACAGACTGTTCTCTATTTACAAGTTTAGGACTATGCGCGCCCTTATGCCCGGGGGGTCAGCGGAAACATCGGGCGCGCAATGGGCAATGCCAAACGACTCTCGCATAACACGTATTGGAAAGTTTCTCAGAAAAACCAGAATGGATGAATTACCGCAACTGTGGAATGTGTTGATAGGCGAGATGAGTTTCGTCGGCCCAAGGCCGGAACGTCCGGAATTTATGAAAGAGCTGACAAAACGCATACCCTACTATGGAATGAGGCATTTAATACGTCCCGGTATAACGGGGTGGGCTCAGATTAATTATGAATACGGTGATTCCGTAGAAGACGCGCGCATAAAACTACAGTATGATATTTATTACGTTAGGAAACGTTCAATTGTCTTAGATATAGCGATTATACTAAAAACGGTAAAGATTCTTATCACGCGACAGGGGCAATAACTATGTTTAAAAGAATAAAACTATTCCTTTTTAGGAACATTTCTACGCGCCAGACGATAGCTAAAAACACCCTTTGGCTGTTTGGCGGAGAGGTTGGAGGAAGAATATTGAAGGTGGCTTTAATTGTCATTGCGGCTCGTATTCTCGGAACTGAAAGCTGGGGAATATTTGCGTACGTTCTCGCTATCGTCGGCTTGATGACGACATTTTCGGATGTCAGTTTCAGCGCGATTTTAACACGCGAAACAGTCCAGCGACCGGAAGAAAAAGAAAAGTTCATATCAACAACATTCTTTATTAAGCTGGCAATCATCCTCATCGGCACAACGTTTATTATATTGTCAGCAGGACACCTCACAAAACTTGCCGCCGCGCGTCCAATTTTACCCATTGTCGCCCTGCTTCTTATCTTTGACGGTCTCCGCGAGTTTGGTTTTTCCATAAATCGGGCGTTTGAAAAAATGGAATGGGAGGCCGTTATAAAGTTTATAACAGGTGCCGCACAGGCAATTCTTGGCATAGGAGCGCTTATCATCTCACCAAGCCCAATCTCGCTAGCAATCGCTTATGTGGCAGATCGGAAGAGCGTCGTGTAGGGAAAGAGTGTAGATCTCGGTGGTCGCCGTATCATTAAAAAAAAAAAAACCTTCCAACACTCAGCCAACTCGCACACGAGTCATTCATCTCTCGTCCCCCTGATTATCACGCCATGTCTCATGTCTCCGGCC
>CAJVWL010000006.1 GCA_913009745.1 uncultured bacterium
CCCACCGAGATCTACACTCTTTCCCTACACGACGCTCTTCCGATCTGTGCATTTGATGAATCAATATCTCGGAATTAGGAAGAGCGTAACGCTTTCCTTTTGCTCCGGCTGAAAGTATAAATGCAGCCATAGATGCGGCAACACCAACGCACATTGTATTCACGTCCGGCTTTACATACTGCATTGTGTCATAAATCGCCATACCCGCGGTAACCGAACCGCCGGGAGAATTAATATATAACTGTATGTCCTTTTTTGAATCCTGATTTTCCAAAAATAGCATTTGAGCAATGACTGTATTTGCAACACCATCGGTCACCGGACCGCTAATAAATATGATATTATCTTTGAGTAAACGGGAATATATATCATACGCGCGTTCTCCATATTGAGATTTCTCAATAACCGTAGGGATAAGATATTGGTTTGTTATTTCTTCTTTATTGCTTAACATGGCTTGTACTCGTTCATTTTAGAGCAACAACATTAAAAGTAAAGTATTGGCAATCTTTCGCAATTACTCCTCTTCTTCCGGTTTTTGATAAATTGGCATTTCTTCCTCTTTTTCAACCTCGGCATCTTCCGGAACATCATCATCAACACCGGAGGATGCGCCAGCGACCCCGCCATCCAACTCTTCTTCCGGTCTTGCTTGAGAGCGAACATCTATTTTCCATCCTGTCAGCTTTGCCGCAAGACGTACATTCTGACCACCCTTTCCGATAGCAAGACTTAATTGATCATCTGCTACAAAAACCTGTGCTTCTCTGCTTTCTATAATTTCTACGGACCTTACTTTTGCGGGATTTAGCGCTTGTATAATAAACTGCTCCGGGTCCTCTTTCCATTCAACAACATCTAACTTCTCTTGCCCAAGCTCGTTTGTAATCGCCATAATTCTTGTCCCGCGTTGTCCAACACAGCTACCAACAGGATCCACTTCTTCTGTGTTTGAATAGACCGCAACCTTTGTCCTTGAGCCGGGCTCTCTCGCAATAGCCTTAATTTCTACCACTCCATCGGCAATTTCGGGAATCTCAAGTTCAAATAACTTACTAACAAAATCCGGGTGAGCTCGTGATAAAATAATTCCCGGCATTTTTGCTTCAGTTTGTACTGCTAAAACATAAAATCTTAAACGATCTCCCGCACGATAATGTTCGCCGGGAATAGACTCGTTTGCGAACATAATACCCATTGTCCTGCCTAAATCCACATATACATTGCCTCGTTCAAACCTTTGGATTACACCGCTGACTATTCCACCCTCTTTGTCCTTAAACTCTGATGTTATTGATTCTCTTTCTGCTTCTCGCAGTTTTTGCAAAACAACCTGCTTGGCGGTTTGCGCCGATATCCTTCCAAAGTCTATTTCTTGCGGAAGCGGTGTTTCAAGCTCATCCCCGACCTTAACATCCGGTTTTTCCTTCTTTGCGTCTTCTATGAGGATGTGTCTGTCCGGATTATATCTTGGAAGTTTCTCATCTGCTAAATCGCCCTCCTCTTCTTCCACCTCATGTGGAATTCTCACCGTTGTCTCATCAACAACTTCCATAATTTTAGTGAACTTAACGTCGCCCGTCTCTCTATCAAGGCTTGCCCTAATATTAAAACCACGTTTATCGTGTTCTTTTTTATATGCAGCCGAAAGAGCTCCCTCTATAGCTTCAAAAACCCTACTTGAATCTATTCCCTTTTCCTCGGCTATTTGGCTTACCGTTTTAACTAATTCTTTTAAATCCATTTTATTTTTTCTATTTTAAAGGCCCGCTACAGCGGACCTATCTACTTCTTCCTGTGATTATATCTTATATTATTGAATAAATCAACCCCCCGTGCTCTTTAGTAGATTAACCCCGCTCTGGAACCCGTTGAACGATGTGCCTATTATTAGGTAATTGTTAAGCCATCCATAGTTTAGGGATGCGCCTTTCTCTGCAAACGGAAGGTATCTCGTTGCTATCGCGCCAACAGAGCCATCCCTGAAACCATCCTTATCTCGTGCTCCCGGTGCATTGATATACAAATTCTCTAAGTTTGTGTTTTTCTCTATCCATTCGGCTACCGTTTTTTCGGCAGCAGCTTTATCCTCTCCGTCGTTTAGAAGAAACACATATCCCGGCCATACATTTGACCCGTCGTAATATGCATATGCGGTAAAATCTTCAGTGAAAATAGAATTTATGGATTCGGGTGGAAGAACCGTGCTAAGAAGCTCCTGCGCGGAAAGCGGTTTTTCATCAACAGTAAAAGCGACCTCCGTAATTGAGTCCTTTGTTGATGAACTGTCTATTGCAGATTCGAGAGCAGAAGACAAATCTCCCACGCTTAGTTTGCTAAGTGGTACCTGTTTAACAAATTCCGGAGCGCCCTTAAAAAAGGTCTGGTGCACAAACGATTGCACGGCCTCTGTTGTTGTGGCTTGTTCGGTTGTTGTTGTGGCTGCTTGTTCTGTTACAGCTTTTTCTTCGGTAGGCACCGGTGGAGGTGGCACAACCGGAGTTTTTTGTGAAAAGATTGGCAATATAAAGAAATATGCGACCGCTGCTGCTGCCACAAGAACTACAACGACCCCTATCCCTATAAATAGGATGTGTTTTTTGGGGTTTGTCTGGCCTTTAATCTTTGGTATATCTTTTTTTGGCTGATATGCCGGACCTTTTCCGAAATCGTTTGGCGTAAATGTTTTTGGCTCCGCTCCAAAGCCGCCTGACGACTTTAGTGATTGTGCGTCACTCGCCATCGTGCGAACATCTATTTGTTTTTTTGGTGGCGGTGGTACGGATGCGCCGGCCAATGGCTGTCCGGGTTGAGACTGCTGAGGCATGGACGGTGGAGGAGATGGGGGAGATGGGGGAGTCTGCTGAACGTTTGGCTGTGCAATAGGCGGCTTGGACGCATCCTGCTGCTTGGGTGGAATATTTCCAGCCTGATTTATATTGTTTGGGCCTTGATTATCCGGTAGTGGTGCCGGTCCGTGCACATTTTTTGGAATATCCATATTTATACCAATAATATTAACACAGCCCCAATTGTTAATGTAGTCCGTTGTGGATAAAGCTACTTTACACCCTCAACCTGCTTAAGAGATAAAGATACTTTGCCATTTTCCATTTTAACAACCTTAACCCTCACGTTGTCTCCAACACTAAGTACGTCTTCGACATTCTTTACAAATCCATTTTTTAGTTCAGAGACATGCAAGAGGCCGGATTTGCCGCCTCCTAAGTCCACAATTGCTCCAAATTCAAGTAACTTAACAACCTCTCCTTCAATTATTTCTCCAACCTCAAGCTCCTTAACGATTGCGCTTACCTCGCTTATCGCGTTCTCTGCGGCTATAGGGTCATCTGCGCTGACAAAAACCGTACCATCATCATCAATATCAATAGATAAAACACCCGTTCTCTCAATAATTCCATTTATCATCTTTCCTCCCGGACCAATAACTTCTCCTATTCTTGATGGGTCGATATGTATTGAAAGAATGCGCGGAGCATATTTAGAAAGCTCCTGTCTGGATTTTCCTAATACCGAATCCGTAAAATCAAGTATATGAATTCTTGCTTTCTTCGCTTGTTCCATTGCCTCCTTTAATATCTCTACGGTAATCCCTTTTATTTTGACATCCATCTGAATTGCATTAACTCCCTCTCTTGTGCCGGCTATTTTCAGGTCCATATCTCCATAGTGGTCCTCCGGCCCCTGAATATCCGTTAGTATCTTATATTTACCGTCTGAATCAGTTATTAAACCCATCGCAATCCCTGCGGCAGACGATTTCATTGGAACACCGGCATCCATTAAACTCAAACTTGATGCCGAGACTGTTGCCATAGATGACGATCCGTTTGAAGACAGGATATCTGACACAACCCGTATGGTGTACGGAAAGCTCTCTTTGTCGGGAAGTAATGGGATTATTGCCTTTTCGGCCAAGGTTCCATGTCCAATATCACGCCTTCCGGGACCTCTTGACGGTTTTGCCTCCCCAACTGAAAAACCCGGAAAATTATAATGCAGCATAAACCGTTTCTTTCCGGAATACTCAATGCCTTCTATTAACTGCTCCGATCCCGGTGCCGCAAGCGTCGTTACGGCAAGCGCCTGAGTCTTTCCTCTAATAAAAACTGCCGAGCCGTGTACGCGCGGCAAGAGCCCAACCTCGGAATAGAGGTCACGCACTTCGTCAAGCTTTCTCCCATCAGGCCTCCTGTTGTCGTTTAAAACATTTTTGTGGACCAAGTCATCCAATTCTTTTTCAAAAAGCATTTCCACATCAGCAAGTTCATCTTCCGTAAATCCCTCCGATATGAGAGCTTCGTTTAGTTCTTCTTTTACTTTTTTTAGCCTATCCGAGCTCTCGGTCTTATCTCCTGCGTAAATTGCATCTTGTAAATTTCCGGCAAGAAATTTTTTAATAGAATTAACCAGTTTTTCTGAAGGATTCCTAAGTTGCAATTCTATCTTTTGTTTACCTACTTCGGCAACTATCTCTTTCTGAAATTCCACCAGTTCTTTTATTGTTTCGTGTGCCTTGCGCGCGGATTCCAAAATATCTTCTTCCGCCGATTCATCGCATGCTGCCTCTATTATATTTATATGCTCGGCTGTTCCCGCAAAGAATGCATCTAATTTATATGTGTCTTCATTGTTGTCGTGCTTGTTTGTAGGATTTATAACAAATTCGTCGTTTATCTTTGCAACACGCGCTCCTGCTACAGGACCATTCCATGGAATGTCAGAAATACTCAGCGCCGTTGATGCGGCTGCCAATGAAATAAAATCCGGGTCATTCTCTCCATCATATGAAAGGACCATAACAACCACTTGAATTGGGCGTCTAATTCTCTTATCAAACAGCGGCCTAAGAGTCCTGTCTATGAGGCGCCCTGAAAGAATTGCGTCATTTGACGGCCTGCCCTCTCTTCTCATAAACCGGCTTCCTAAAATTTTTCCCGCGGCATAAAAGCGTTCTTCATAATCAACCATAAGCGGCATATATCCCATATCCCTGTCCTTATCCTCCATTACAACCGTTGCCAGGACGGTTGTGTCGCCATACCTGCCCATAACGGCCGCATTTGCCTGCTCCGCAATTTTAGAAACTTCTAGTGTTAGTTTGCGTCCTGCAATTTCTTTTGTGAATGTCTTTTTTTGTAAATCCATTTTTATTTCTGTTTTTTTGGCTTGCGCGCCGATTTGGTTGATCTAAATATAATGTGCGGTGAAGTATCAAGGTCAGTGAAATTATCCAAGACCTCCCTTAGCTTAGAAGATGAGGTCTTTCCAAATGCTGCGCCCTCTACGCCCTTGCCGAGGCCCCACTGAAGATATTTAACCATCGGAATAAAATCTCCGTCTCCGGAGACAATTATAATGATGTCAAACATGCTTGCCATCCTAATTGCATCAACGGCAATGCCGACATCCCAATCAGCCTTTTTTGCTCCGCTGGAGAATATTTGTATATCCTTTATACGTAGCTCTATTCCCGCTTTTTCCAGGGCATCAAAAAATCCTTCTTCTCCGGTTTCCGGATTACTTCTTACGACATATGCAAGTGCGCGAACAAGACGTCTACCGTTCGTAAGCTGCGTGAGAAGCTCTCCATAATTAACGCGCCCCCCGTATAAATTTCTCGCAGAGTGATAAAGGTTCTGTATATCAATAAATATACCTACTCGCTGTTCTTTGTTTGGGATAATTGCCATCTCTTAACGCTTTAGTCCAAGCTCTTTTAATATATGCTTATAGCTTTTTGGCGAATTCTTCGCCAAATAACTTAGAAGTTTTCTTCTTTGGTTCACAATTGAAAGAAGACCCCTTCGGGAATGTTTGTCTTTTGGGTGTTTTTTTAAATGAGCGGTTAATTCTTTTATGCGATCTGTTGTGATTGCTATCTGAACCTCCGCCGAACCCGTATCTTTTTCATGAAGCTGATGTTTCTTTATGACTTCCTGCTTCTTTGGGCTTGTTTTCATTTCGGAAACATAATACCAGCCAACTCGGAACATGTAAAGGGGTTTTTTGTTTGCTTTGATTGAAAGATGTGTCGCACAAACTAAAGATATTGTTCGGATATCTATAATATGTGCGTAGAATGGGCAAAAAAGTATTGGGGGTAGGCCTTTCTGTCGCACAATATTTTTGCTACACTAAAAATGTGGACGATATATATAAACAGCTTAAGAGTTATCTTGACTATCTGGAGATAGAGAAAAATCGTTCTCCATCAACACGCGCAAATTATGAACGATATCTCGGGCGTTTCATATCCTTTACAAAAATTAAAACTATAGGAGATATAACAGAAAGTTCTATACGTGAATTCCGCGTTCATCTTTCAAAGCCAGATATGAATCTTAAAAAGAGAACGCAGGCATATTACGTAATAGCTATAAGAAACTTTCTTAAATATCTCGCTATACATGACTACAAAACCGTATCCCCCGATAAAATAGAACTACCCAAAATACCAACTCGCCAAATCAATATAGTCAGATACGAAGAGCTTGAACGCTTACTGAGGGCCCCAAAAGATGATAGTCTTCGTTCTTTAAGGGACAGGGCCATCTTAGAAACTCTTTTTTCAACAGGATTACGGGTCTCCGAGTTGTGCTCACTTGATAGATATATAAATGTTGATAGGGGAGAAATTACCGTTCGCGGAAAAGGAGAAAAGCTGCGCATCGTCTTTTTATCAGAGAGAACAAAAGGGGCTCTTGTAACATATCTTGCGAAACGCTTTGATACGGAACCCGCCCTTTTTATCAGCCTAACAAGGGCAAAGAAACCGAAGGTTATAGGACGTATTATTCCGCGAACCGTTGAACGAATTGTAAGTCACTACGCGAGGGCTGTCGGAATTACCGGAAAAATAACTCCCCACCAGCTACGTCATCAGTTCGCGACGGACCTGCTTGCAAACGGAGCAGATCTCCGCTCTGTCCAGGAGCTTCTTGGACATTCAAGTATTACTACAACTCAAATTTATACGCACGTTACAAACCGCGAACTCCGTGAAATACACAAAGCGTTTCACGGGAAACGACGAGAATAAAACGATATCTCTCCACAACATCAACAGCGCAGTTTGCGGGACAATTTAGTGTGCCCTCGAGAGGACTTGAACCTCTACGGGATTACTCCCACCAGATCCTAAATCTGGCGCGTCTACCAATTCCGCCACGAGGGCAAAGCTACCTTATTATAAAGGGATTTTGTTTATTGTGAATAGTTTTCTACTAAACATCGGTTCTATGTCGTTTATGTAATTGACAAACACCCGATAATATTGTATAGATAATCTACTTTGACAAGTAGTCATAGCGAACGTTAAAAACAACAACACGGGAGGTTGACATGAATAGTAAGTCCACAGTAACGATTTTCACGATTACGATGGTGTTCATCGTAATCATCTTCGGGGAATTCATATGGGGTATTTGGCTTGTCGGTGGACGGTCAACCCACACTATGCCACCTGCAACTACTGCAACCACGCAGGCACAACCACCGCCAACACAAGCTACGAAGACACCTACCCAGGGTGAGCAGACATTCGTCATCCCCCTCTTGGGTGAAGATGAATTGTCTGAACCATTTGACCTCAATGCCCTGCCATCCGGCTCCAACGTCAGTTGGGAGGGACCGTCCAAGGCTCGGGTGCACTTTTCGGACGGTAGCAATGGCTACCTAACCAAGTGTTTCGGCGTCAAGGGTGGAGTCGTCCGTTTCTCAGGACCAGCCGGAGAGAGCGTGACAATTCACGTTTGGCCCCCAAACCAGGACCAAAATGGAGCCTGGTGCGATTCAGGCCCCTAGAACAAAAGCCCCCGGGAAATTCCCGGGGGCAAATTACTTTTGGCTTAGTTTTTAACACAACACTCATCCTGTTTATACCCCTTATAATCCACAAATTATACAAAATATTGTATAGACAACTTGTCTATACAGACAACAAAACCCCCAAAGACATATTGTCCTTGAGGGTTTTTTGATTTTCAATAGGAACCCAGTTCTATGCCCCTATAAATCCCCTAATAACCGAGACCAAGCCGCCTGCTAGTAGCGCTACAACCACAGCGACTACCGCATAGATAAGCGTATTTTTGGCTTTTCCGGTTTTTTCCGTATCTCCGCTAGATGTTAAATACTGAAATGCGGCTAAAAGAAAGAATATAACCGCAATTACAATAAACACGGTAAAGAATACCGCTGCAATCTTATTAATGACTTCAATAATAGCATCAATACTATTAATATTTGTTGGAGGGTTTTCTAGCACCGTTGAGGTTGCCGCTAACGCATGCGCCGGAATGGTTAATGGAATCAATGCGGCGATTTTTAGTGTAAGTTTTTTCATTATCAATTAAGTGTAAGCACTCGACCTTTTAATATTCTTATAAAATACCATATATTTGGCGCCTCGTCTATAATATATCTATCAATTCAAGCTGAATTATTATTTAAAATACTCTTTGTCAGCTCCGTCATGCCGCCTGCGATAAGCATCACGGAAAACCCTATGATGGCCCATAGAATCACCTTTTTTCCCGTTTTTATCCTTTCTTCATTCCCCCCGGATGTTAGAAGCATAAACGCGCCGTAGAGAACCATAATTGTGACAATTGGAATAGAAATCGTAAAAAGGAAAGATGCAATTGTATTAATTATCTCTTGAATTGTGCCATATTTGAGCGGATTACATATCTGATCTGGCGGACATGCGGGAACTTTCACCCCACCCCGTGTTGTAACACCAGCAAGTTGGCTTATGCCAATTAATCCGAATAAAAATCTGTATTTTAGCTTGTTTATATTATTCATACTACCTGGTTGTCATTATAACATATGCCTGCCGGTATTATTGATTCGTGTCAGCAGTTAAGCGATTTAAACTTCCACCATTCTCCGGTGCAGTTTGTGAGAAGGGTAAGAAACGTATTTATTATTATCCATGAACCCAGCACAATTACTATCCCTATTACGGCGTTGGTTATAGTCTTCCTGCCGGATGTAATTTGTTTCTCACTTCCGCCGGACGTTAGAAATAGAAATCCACCCCACAAAAACAACACAACGGCAATTAAAATTGATATATCTATAAGAAACTGAACTATATTCACTCCAAGTTGTATTAGCTGTGAACCTCCACACCCCCCCGAACTCGTGGCGGCTGTCGGGTCGCAATCAGGCGCAATTGCTCCAAGGAACTTATTGTGCCCCTCTGCTAATGCTATTTTTATAAAATCCAGCATATAAAATTAGTTTATCTATATATATTACTATAGAGCAACTGTTCCGATAATTTCATCACCTTTATTCATTCTCATAATACGTACTCCCTGTGTTGCGCGCCCAGCTTTTCTAACGCTCTTTATTCCGGTTTTTAGAATTTGACCGTGCGTTGAAATCGCCAAAAGCTCCTCTTCATTGATTATAACATGTGATGAAGCAAGTTTTCCTGTCTTTTCGGTTATGCGAGCCGTGAGAATTCCGGTCCCTCCGCGACGCTGTACTTTATACTCGCTAAGTGGGGTTTGTTTTGCGTACCCATTCGCGGTTACAACCAACAAGTTTGATTTCTCTTTTGGATTTATTATGTCAAAAGAGCTTACAACATCATCTTTCTTTAATGTAATTCCTTTTACGCCGGATGCCGCCCTTCCCATTGACCTAACATCAGCCTCCTTAAAACGAATTGCCCTCCCATGTGTTGTATTTAGAATTATCTCATCCCCCCTATTGGCTAATTTCACCCATTTTAATGAGTCTTCTTTGCTTAATTTTATTGCTATAATCCCGCTCTTTCTTACATTTGAAAATTTATCAAGTTCTGTTTTTTTAACAACCCCCATAGCCGTAGCCATAACAATATATCCATCTGCTTTCTTGTTGTCTCCGCTATATGCTACTATTGCGCTTATTTTTTCATTGTTCGGCATTTCCAAGAAGTTGTGAATTGACTTTCCTTTACCAATCCTTGTGCCTGCCGGAATTTCATATACCTTAGTTTGGAACACCCTGCCCCTATCTGTAAAAAACAAAATATTGTCATGGGTTTTTGCACCTATAAAATGTGCGAGGACATCGGCTTCTCTTAGCGTGCTTCCCCTAAGTCCTTTTCCGCCCCTGTTCTGTCTGCGAAAAACTGTTGGCGCAATACGTTTTATGTATCCATCTACCGACATTGATATTATTGCCTCCTCTTGAGGTATCATGTCTTCTGCCGCTAATTCTTTTAATTTACCGCTGTGCACCCTTGTGCGGCGTTCATCGCCAAATTGTTTTTTTAGCTCGCTAAGTTCATTTTTTATAACTTCTTTGATTTTCTTTGGGTCTTTTAATAAAATTGTCAGCTCTTTAATTATCTTCTTTTTTTCATTTAGCTCGTCTTCTATTTTTTTTCTTTCAAGGGCGGCAAGCGCCTGAAGCTTCATCTCTAAAATAGCATCTGCCTGCAAGGCGCTTAGGTTAAACTTTTTAACAAGGTTTTTATGCGCATCTGCCTTATCTGAAGATTTTTTTATTGTTGATATTATCTTATCTATGTTATCAAGCGCCTTCACCAATCCCTCAAGAATGTGCGCTCTGTCTTTTGCTTTTTTTAAATCAAACTTTGTTCGCCTAACAACAACTATATTTCTATGGGTGACGTATCCCTCTAAAATGTCTTTGATGGACATTATTTGCGGTTGGAGGCCCTCCGAAAGCGCAACCATATTTAGATGATAATCTTTCTGAAGATCCGTGTGCCTCCAAAGCTGGTTGAGAATTTTTTGCGGTACGGCATTGTTTCTCAACTCAATTACTATCCTTAATCCATCTCTATCAGACGACTCGTCACGAATATCTCGGATGCCTTCTATGCGCTTGCTTGTTACAAGCTCGGCCATTTTTATAACTAATTCAGATTTGTTCACCTGATACGGAATCTCTGTAATAATTATTTTTTTCTCATCTATTGTTGCCACACCCCTTGTGGTTACTCCTCCTCTTCCGGAAAGATATGCTTCAAGGATTGCCTTCCTGTCATATATAATCCCTCTTGTTGGGAAATCCGGACCGTGAATAAACTCCATTAAATCCTCCGATGTTGCGCGCGGCTTATCAATGAGGTGTATGGCCGCATCTATAACTTCTCCAAGGTTGTGGGGTGGAATTTTTGTCGCCATTCCAACGGCGATGCCATCGGAGCCGTTAATTAAAAGATTTGGAAGTTTTGCCGGCAGGACAACCGGCTCAACTCTTGAATCATCATAATTTGAAGATCGGAAGAGCACACGTCTGAACTCCAGTCACATTCCTTTATCTCGTATGCCGTCTTCTGCTTGAAAAAAAAAAAGAAATAAA
>CAJVWL010000007.1 GCA_913009745.1 uncultured bacterium
GAACAAAGATAAGGTTGGCAAGGTTAGTAGGGCAGATATCCGTAAGATTGCCGAGAAAAAAATGGAAGACCTGAACGCAAATGACATTGAGGGGGCTATGAAAATCATAGAGGGAACCGCAAGGAGTATGGGGATAGAGATTAATGGATAGAAACTATTTGCGTTCCAAGTCAATCCAAGTATACTTTAATCCTTCGTGTTCACGCTCTTCGCGATAGACTTCTTTCTTAAACTCAGAGTAGTCCGGAAAAAAAACATCCGCGTCTTTTCTATCATCAACAAGAGTTAGGTATAGTTTATCGACATACGGTATAGCCTGTTTATATATTTCGCCTCCTCCAATTATAAAAACATCTTCATTTTCTGTTCTTTTCGCGCTAAGAAGCGCGTCATCAAGAGAATGCGCAACCATACATCCATCCGCTGAGTAATTTTCATTTCTAGTTACAACAATATTCATACGTCCCGGGAGAGGCTTTCCAATGGATTCAAACGTTTTTCTTCCCATTATTATAGCGTGTCCCATTGTGAGTCTCTTGAACCGTTTTAGGTCATCGGGAATTCGCCAAAGAAGTTTGCCATTATTACCGATGGCGTTATTGTATGACGAAAGCGCGGATATGATATTAATTTTTACCATTTATTATATAAGTTTCTTTACTACATTTATGTTGCGAACTATAATACAGTATAGATTTTAAACCAATTTATGTCTTCATACGAAATAGAGATAAAAAGCCTTCTCGGAAATAAGGAAAATGCAGACAAACTGAGGGAGGGAATTGCGAAAATAGATCCCGAGTCAAGGCTTATTGCAAAAAGCAAACAACTAAACCACTACTTTATAGGAGGCGACTTGGAAAAACTATACGAATCCGTATCTTCATTCTTTAGTAAAGGACAGACTGAGAAACTTCGAAAGATGATTGAAGAGGGAAAAAACTTCTCAGTACGTACACGCAAATTAGACAATAAAATATTGCTTGTGATAAAAGCGTCCATAGATGACACAACCAGCTCAAACGGTATTTCCAGGATAGAGTTTGAAGAGGAGGTTCCAGGGATTTCACTGGATGATTTGGATAATCTGCTTCTTGGCGCCGGATTTTCATATCAAGCAAAGTGGTCTCGCGAGCGAGAAGAGTATAGGTGTATGGATGTAAATGTTTCAATAGATAAAAATGCAGGATATGGATATCTAGCGGAGTTTGAGAGGATTATAGACGATAGATCACGCGCAAATGAGGTCAAAGAAAGTCTCCGCGCGTTGATGGGTAAGCTTAATGTTGTAGAGCTTGCACAAGATAGATTGGAAAGAATGTTCGCGCACTATAACGAAAACTGGCAAGAATATTACGGAACAGATAAAATATTTGTAATTGAATAATGTTTTTATCGGATATAGATATAAAAAAAGAAATTAAAGCCGGAAACATAACTATCAAAGATTTTGACGAGAAGCGTCTTCAGCCGGCCAGTTACGATATATTGCTCGGAAATACATTTATCATTACAGACTTGCATGCGACCGAATACATTGATCCATCCAAGAAAATATACGGAAAGACGGAAGAGGTGAAAATTGATGATGGCAGGAAGTTTATACTCCATCCCGGCGTAAGTATTATAGGGTTTTCAAAAGACTACTTCGGCTCTGATAAATATCTTATAGAGGTAAATGGCAAGAGTAGCCTTGCGAGGATTGGGCTTCTGGTGCATAACTCCGCATCGCTCGTGAATCCCGGGCATTATCTTAATATCGCCTTAGAGCTGTGTAATCTAAATACGGTGCCGATAATTCTTCGTCCTGGTATGGAGGTGGCTCAATTAACGTTTTCTAATCTATCAACCCCGCCAAAGAAAAACTACAAAAAGGTTGGAAGATATTACAATAATCAGTCGAATACATATATTCCCCCAAAAAAGAAAAAATGAACAAAACAAAAAAACATCCGGAATATCAGTATCTTGATTTACTGGAAGATATAATAGAAAATGGCGCTCTCAAGAAGGACCACAATACTGGTATGGGTCTGCGAAGTGTTTTTGGAAGACAAATCCGCTTTGACTTATCGGAAGGATTTCCGCTCCTGACAACAAAAAAGGTGTATTGGAATGGAGTGCTAAAGGAGCTCTACTGGTTCTTGTCGGGTCAATCAAATATAAAATATTTGGTTGATAACAAGGTTCATATTTGGGACGATTATCCATATAAACTTTATATAAAGAACGTTGAGAAGGGTAACACAGAGGACTTATCCAAAGAGGAGTTTATACAGAAGATAGCGGATGATGATGCGTTTGCGGAGAAATGGGGGGAATTACCGCATATCTATGGTGAGCTGTGGAGATGCTGGCCCGCTAATGACGGTCGCAAAATTGACCAGCTTGCTTGGGTTGTAGGTAATCTAAAAAACTTTCCGCACAGGAAATCAACAGTAATGTCTGCGTGGCCTCCAGAATATCTTTATGCAATGGCAGAGCCAGGTAAGGCGTTAAACTTTCCGTTGTGTCATATTCTCACGCACTTCAATATAGCAGACAACAAGCTTTCAGTTCAGCTTTACCAGAGAAGCGCAGATGTATTTCTTGGAGTGCCGTTTAATATCGCAAGCTATGCGTTATTAACCCACATAATAGCTCAGGTTACCGGATATAAAGTGGGGAGTTTCGTGCATACATTTGGTGATGTGCATATTTACGAAAACCATATGGATGCGGTAAAAGAACAACTATCTCGTAAGCCAAGGAAACTACCTACTATAAAAATTGATCCAAGCGTAAATAGCCTTGATTCATTTAAGCCCGAACACGTCACACTTGAAGGATACGACCCGCATCCGACAATCAAAGCTAAACTAACAATTGCAGGAGGCTTTGATGAGAAAGATAGAAAATAAACATAAGTCATAAATCAACTATTCAATGGTGTTCCGGAGAGCAATGAGGTATGGATTATAAAACAACAATCGGACTGGAAATACATGCGGAGTTAAAAACGCGTACAAAAATGTTCTGCGGCTGTATTAATAACCCTATGGAGGCAAAGCCGAACGTAAATGTATGTCCGATATGCCTTGCTCATCCCGGGGTCCTGCCGACAATAAACGAAAAAGCCGTTGAATATGTTGTTAAAGTTGGTTTTGCTCTTGATGGAAACATAGCAACAAAATCAAATTTTGACCGCAAGAGCTATTTTTATCCCGACCTTCCAAAAGGATATCAGATTTCACAATATGAATATCCGTTTGTAGAAGGAGGAAAACTTGTCGGAGTAGATATCACGCGGGTTCACCTAGAAGAAGACACGGGAAAATTAATACACGGTAAAGACGGGAGTTTTGTTGACTTTAATCGTGCGGGAGTTCCTTTAATGGAACTTGTAACGGAACCTAATATTAAGACCGCCGAAGAGGCGCTTGAATTTGCGAAAGAACTTCAGCTCATTTTGCGGTACTTGGATGTTTCCGATGCAGATATGGAAAAAGGGCAAATGAGGGTAGAGGCGAATATTTCAATAGCAAAAGAAGGAGCGAAAGAGCTTGGCACGAAGGTAGAGGTAAAAAATATTAATTCATTTAAGGCGGTTAAGAATGCAATAGCGTATGAACTTGAAAGGCAGGAAGAGCTGTTACTGAAAGGCGAGAGCGTTATTCAAGAAACCCGCGGATGGGATGACAAGAAGATGATTACCGTATCACAGAGAAAGAAAGAAGAAGCAAACGACTACAGATATATGCCCGAACCTGACCTTCCGCCGCTAGATTTTAATATCAAAAAAATAGCAATTAATATTGATGAAATAAAACTATCTGTGCCGGAACTGCCAAGAGAGAAACGCGTAAGGTTTGCCAAGGAGTATGGCTTTGATAAGTCGGATATTCTTGACCGTATAATAAAAGACAGGGGAGAGGCTGACTTTTTTGAAAAAGTCGTTTCAGAAGCGGATGAATGGATGTCATCGCTAAATGATGATGAAAAACTAAAGCTAGAATATAAAAATGGAGAAGAGCAAAAATACAGGAAGGAAATTATTACATGGATTATCAATTATATAGATTCGGATTTAGTTGGGATGATGCTTGCTAATAAAACGTCGTGGCAAAACCTTAAAATAACACCGGAGAACTTTGCAGAACTGGCTGTGATTTACAAGAAAGGCGACATATCAACAAAGACGGCAAAAAACGTACTACGGGAAATGTTTGAAACCGGCGCCGACCCAAGCAATATAATAAAAGAAAAAGACCTGGGACAGGTCGTTGATGAGGCAAAGATTATTGAGATAATCAATGAAGTTATTTCCGAAAACAAAAATGCCGTAAATGATTACAAAAAAGGTAAGGAGAATGCACTCAAGTTTTTAATAGGTCAAACTATGGCAAAATTAAACGGAAGAGGAAATCCTAAGTTGCTGGAGAAGATTTTTGAGAAAGTTTTACAAAAGCAATAGGTTTTGCTAACTTTATCTACACATACAATAAATATATACAAGAATATGAAAACGACAATAAAAGCGGTTTGCGAAAAAGCATTTCTTTCAGCGACAAACAACCTTAATATAATAGAGATTTTTGACAGCATTACTGCCAGGGATTTTCCCGTAACACATCCGTCAATGAGCTTTGTTTTTGCGCTGGAAACAGAAAATATAGGAAAAGAGTTCAGCTATAATTATTACGTTGATGTAACAGATTCATCCGGCAACAAAATATTTGACACAAGCTCTACTCCGGCGAAGCTAAATATAGGAAAAGACGGCAGGGGCAGGCTGATTATAAATGTACAATTTATTAAATTTCCTAAAGAAGATAAATATACGGCAACACTTCATATTGGAGAGTTTAAGGAATCAATTTACTTTTCTGTCGTATTATTTGGGAGACAAAAAGACTAAGAAAGAAACTCTTTGACTATTGGAAAGACTTTTTCTGTTGGACTCTCTTTAATGGAGGATGGATTTATCCAGATAATTTCTTTGTCGCGTTTAAACCAAGTCATTTGCCGCTTAGCGAATTTTTGAATTTCCGCAAAAAGTGTTTTTCGCATTTCCTCATAGCTTATCATCCTGCGGAGATAATGTGAGACATATCTATATTCAAGTCCAAGGTCATCCATTTTTTTCCAGCTGACACCGCTATTGTGCAGGGACTTAACCTCTTCTACCATGCCGTTATCTAATCTTTTATTGAGCCGTTTTGATATTCGTTCCTTTAGAACGCTTTTGGGAAATCCAATACCAATTTTTAGAACGTCATACTCATAAGTCCTGGAAATTTGAGGAACCGGCTTGCCCGTATATTCAATAATTTCCAGTGCGCGAACAAGACGACGCTTGTTGTGTTTGTCAATATCTTTAGCTCGTTCAGGGTCTAGTCTTTTGAGTTGTTCAAACAACTCACTCGCATTAAGTTTTTCCAGTCGTTTGCGAAACTTCATTTGAGGTGGAGCGGCAGGGAAGCTCATATCGTAAATAATAGAATCAACATAAAACCCCGTTCCGCCAACAATAATGGGCAATTTCCCAAGTCCAAGAATATTATTCACAGCTTTTTTTGCGTATTTTTGATATTGCACAACAGAAAAAGTCTTTTTTGGAGATGCGACATCAATCATGTGATGGGGAATTCCCAACATTTCTTTTTTGGTAATCTTTCCGGAGCCTATATCAAGTCCCTTGTAGGTTTGCCGTGAATCAGCAGATATAATCTCTGCGCCATTTATATTCAGTTCTTCCTTAGTTTTCTCATAGCCTAGAAGGACGGCAAGGCTGACTCCGAGACTAGATTTTCCGGATGAGTTTGGCCCAAGAATAACAACCACTTTAGGTATGTTGAGCATGCTACGGCCGGATTTACCGCTTTTTTGCAATTTCCTTTTTAATACTTTCAATGAATGAAGAAAGTTTTTCGGTTCCAAGGTTTCCCTTATCGCGCCCTCTAACGGCAACGGTTTTTGCCTTAATCTCTTTGTCGCCGACTATAAGGAGATATGGAATTTTTTGAATCTCGCCTTCGCGTATCCTTTTACCAAGAGTTTCGCTACTCTCTGTAAGTTCTGCTCGTATATCTGATGCCAAAAGCTCTTTGAGTATTTTTTTAGCGGCCGATTCGTGTTTTTTGCTTACGGGGAGAACTTGAACCTGAACCGGTGATATCCAGACGGGGAATGCTCCGGCCGTATGTTCTATCAGCACGGAGAGGAATCGTTCAATTGAACCCATTATTGCGGCATGTATCATAACGAGTCTTTCGCGTTTTCCTTTTTCATCAATGCAGAATATATCAAATCTCTCCGGGAGATTCATATCAAGCTGAATTGTTGCAACCTGCCATTCACGTCCCAGTGAATCGTGGGCTATGAAATCAATCTTTGGACCATAAAATGCAGCTTCGCCTATTTTAAACTCTGTTTTAACACCTCGCTCTTTAGCGATTTGTTTAAGCGCTGATTCTGCCGTTTGCCACATTTTTCTAGTGCCAAGATAGGCCTTGAAGTTTTTGGGGTCATGACCGGAAATGTGTATCTCTAGATTTTTAAAACCTACAGCCGCATAAAAAGCGTCAACAATATCCCATATTTTAAGGATCTCTTCTTTTACTTGGCTTTGACGACAAAAAACGTGAGCATCATCTTGCGTGAAAGCGCGAGTTCTTGAGATGCCCGCGAGTTCACCGGTTTGTTCGTCGCGATAGCACATCGTCGTGTTTGCGTATCTCTGTGGCATTTCGCGATAACTCCACTGACGCCGTTTTAGTATCTCTATGTGATGTGGGCAGTTCATGGGCTTCATTGCAAATTCGTGTCCTTCGCGAGTAGTAATCTTAAAAAGTTCATTTGAGAATTTATCCCAGTGGCCGGATATCTCATAAAGCTCCTTCTTTGTGATGTGGGGAATTTCTACGCGCTCATATCCGCGTTTTTTTCGCAGGGACCATACGAAGTCGTCTAATATATTACGCACCAACGTTCCCTTAGGTGTCCATAGCGGCAAACCCGGTCCAACTAATTCCGAAAACGTAAAAAGATCAAGCTTTGGTCCAAGTATTTTGTGGTCGCGTTTTTTTGCCTCCGCCTGTTGCCAGAGATATTTATCAAGCTCTTTTTTTGTTTTAAACGCGGCTCCGTATATTCTCTGTAATTGTTTGTTTTTCTCGTTTCCCTTCCAATACGCTCCGGCAACACTCATAAGTCCAAACGCATCCGGGTTTATTTCTTTTGTGCGTTTAACATGACCACCTCTACATAAGTCAATAAACACATCACCGGTTTTATATACAGTGAGCTGTTTTTTTTCTTTCGTGAAGTCTTTAATTAATTCAAGCTTAAACTCTTGCCCTTTGAATAATTTTCTTGCTTCTGCGGGAGTAACGCGCTTTCCATTAAAAGACAAGTCATTCTTTATTAACTTTCTAATATCTTTTTCAAACGACTTCAAGTCGTTTGGCGTAAGTGTTCTGGGAAGCAGGAAATCATAGTAGAACCCATTTTCTATGGTTGGTCCGACGCCGAGCTTTGCTCCCGGAAATCTTTTAAGCACCGCCGCAGCAAGAAGATGCGCAAGGGAATGCCTTATATCATCTATTGTTGTATTTGTTGAACGTTTAGGCATATAAGCTTAGTATCTCCATTCCTTTTGGAAACGCGGCCATTTATTAGTACGGAATTGTTTTCTTTCCAAATAGACGTGTTCTTTTCCAGCATATCAGAGAAGACAAGTATTTCAATATTATTATTCAAGTCTTCAACTTTTACGAAAAGCATCGGGCTTCCGGTTTTTGTCCTAATTTGCTGGACATTTGTTATAACTCCGCACACCTTTACGGTTTTGTTCTCGTCCTCGTGCACTATTTCTCCTATTGGCTTAATGCCGTTGCCTTTATTGTTTTTAATATATCCCTGTAGCGGGTGTTCTGTGATATAGAGTCCTATTAGCTCTTTTTCCCACGCCAGCTTTTCATTCTTTGAAGCCGGCGCATCTGCCGTTGCTAGTTTTATTTTGAATGAATGGCTGCTGCCAAATAAATTGTTCTGGGTAACCGTGCCAGAACTTCCTGCGGCCTTAAGCAGAATATCGCAGTTCGCCAAAGCGGTCATTCTTTCAACTCCCAAAGAGTCAAGAGCGCCGCTTTTAATCAGCGACTCCAATGCCTTTCTATTAAGTCCATATTTCTTTGTTCTGGTTACAAAGTCAGTTAAAGTTTCATATGGACCGCTTCGCAGGCGCTCTTCAACTATGGCTTCAGTAATTTTCTCTCCAACATTTTTTATTGTGGACAATCCAAAACGAATATTTTCACCCTCAGGGACAAATCTGCTTGTGCTTTTGTTGACGTCCGGAGGCAGCACCTCAATTCTCATACGGCTCGCCTCATCAATAAAGAAAGATACTCTATCTATATCATTACCGGCATTATTTAGGATTGAAGTAACAAGTTCTACGGGATAGTTTGCCTTAAGATAAGCAGTCCAATATCCTATTAGCGCATATGATGCGGCGTGCGAACGATTAAATCCGTATCTCGCAAATGGAGGAAACAATTCCCATATTTTTTCGGCAGTCTTTTTGTCAATTCCATTTTTTATCATTCCGTTTGTGAGTTTTTCCTTCTGTTCGTCAAGAAGTTTTTTTATTTTTTTACCTATTGCCTTTCTAAGGGTGTCTGCTTCCGGGAGGGAATATCCCGCAAGATCTGTCGCAATTCTCATCATTTGTTCCTGATATACACCTATGCCGTGCGTGTTTCTAAGAATTGGCTCAAGCCTTGGATGAAGATATTCTACTTTTTCTTTTCCGTGCTTTCGTTTAATAAAAGACGGTATAAGCTCCATTGGTCCCGGACGATACAACGCAACCAGCGCAATTAGGTCCTCAAGTTCCGTTGGGACTATTTCTTTCATGTAGCGTCGCATTCCAGATGACTCAAACTGGAATACACCGGTAGTTTCGGCGGCTTGAAGCAGTTTGTATGTTTTTTCATCGTCAAGGGGAAGGTTTGATATATCTATATCTATTCCTTTTATGTCTTTTATTAAACGAACGGTTTCTTCTATTATTGTGAGGTTTCTAAGCCCCAATAGATCAATTTTAAGAAGACCGAGATCTTCAACGCCATGAAAATCAATTTGTGTGATAATTGTATTTTCATCCTGCGGAGCCCTTTGTAGGGCGAGATATTCCACAAGCGGCTCTTTTGACACAACGGTTCCGCAGGCATGTACGGATGCATGGCGTACAACCCCTTCAAGATGCGAAGCAACATCAATAAGCTCCTTCACCTGTGAATCGGTATTATATAGATTTCTGAGTTCCGGGGTTTTTTCGACATAAATTGGAAGATTTTCCTTTCCGCGATTAGCCACGAATGGTATAAGTTTTGCAATTCTGTCGCAGAATGGATATGGAAATCCCAGCGCTCGCCCCGCGTCCCGAACTGCGGCCCTCGCTGCCATGGTCCCGAATGTAATAATTCCCGCAACGTGACTTTCTCCATATTTTTCACGCAAATACCCCATAACTTCTCCGCGCCTATTATCCGCAAAGTCAATATCTATATCCGGCAATTCATTGCGCTGCGGATTAAGGAAACGCTCAAAGAGAAGGTCGTATGTTAGCGGATTTACGTCTGTGATATTGAGAACATATGACACCAAGCTTCCCGCCGCGGAGCCTCTCCCGGGTCCAACTACAATTCCATGTTCTTTTGCCCAATTTACGAGGTCTTGGACGATAAGAAAGTAGTCGGCGAAACCGGTTTCTTTTATAACGCCAAGCTCCATTGATAATCTATCCTCAACCTCTTTCGTCTTTTTGCCAAAGCGCTTTATTGCTCCCTTATCAACTAATTTAGTTAAATATTCATCGCTGTTGCCATTATCGGGAAGAGCATATTCAGGAAGATGAATCTTTCCGAGCTCAAATTCAAAATTACATTTATCCGCAATCTTTACGGTGTTTTCTATCGCTTCAGGGGTGTCTTTGAAGTGTTCTAACATTTCTTCCTGAGAGCGAAAGGAAGAATCATGGTCTTTAAAAGTAAATCTATCTTCATCATTTACTTGGTTGTTTGTCTGTATTGCAAGGAGCACTTCATGTGTTGGCTTATCTTCTTTTGTGAGGTAGTGAGAATCCTGGGTTGCCACTAACGGAAGATTAAGCTTTTTTGCGAGCGCTATAAGTTTTGGTTTTAAGTCCGGGTTATGGGATTGGATTTCTATGTAATAATCGTCGCCAAATATATTGTGATAACGTTTTGCGGTTTCTTCAGCCTCCTCTATTTTTCCGGCCGCAATTAATTTTCCCAACTCGCCGGAGAAACAGCCGGAAAGGCATATAATGCCCTCATGGTGCTGTTTAAGAAGTTCCATATCAATTCTTGGCTTATAATAAAAACCCTCAAGATGCGATTTTGTTGATAGCTGTGTGAGGTTTTGGTATCCTTGCTTGTTCTTCGCGAGGAGGGTTAGGTGATAACGAGTGTTGTCAATTTTAGGGTCTTTTGAAAAACGGGAGCCCTTTGCGACATATGTTTCCAGTCCGATGATTGGCTTTATTCCCGCCTTCTTTGCCTTTTTATAAAACTCAACGGATCCATATAAATTACCGTGGTCCGTGATGGCGACCGCATCCATTCCAAGGGCTTTTACGCGCTCAACAAGCGGGCCGATTTTTGAAAGGCCATCAAGTAATGAATAGTGAGTGTGGGTATGTAGGTGGACGAACTTTGTCATTTTCGTTTCCAATTCTAACACAAATCCTCTATCAGTTAGAGGATTTAGCGGTGGACAAGGGAAGATTATAGGGTCTAGTTTTCCTCTCCTAGATTATCAAGAAAGTTTTCCGCTGCGTTCTCTTCAGCTCTCTGCTTTGAGTCACCGCGTCCGGTTGCCATGTTTTCTTTCCCGATGCGTAGGTTAACTTTAAAAATTCTGTCGTGTGCCGGTCCAGATTCTTCTAACACAACATACGTCGGTGTGATCTTATATTTTCTTTGCACTATTTCTTGAACCTTGCTTTTTGGGTCTTTGGCGCCGTTTTTTTCAACGTCTTCTATATATGGAACTATAAATCGCCTTATTAATTTTGCGGCCTCATCATATCCTTGGTCAATATAAACGGCTCCTATTACTGCTTCAACGGCGTTTGCGGAGATGCTTTCCCTTCCTCTTCCGGAGAAATCTTTTCTCTCT
>CAJVWL010000008.1 GCA_913009745.1 uncultured bacterium
GTGATCAGGGCTGTGTATTTTGTTTTTTTTTTTCAAGCAGAAGACGGCATACGAGATAAAGGAATGTGACTGGAGTTCAGACGTGTGCTCTTCCGATCTAGCGGATACTGCTTTTTGCCCGTTCCTCGCTAAAACCGAGAGCCAGCACAACAAATGACGGGGCGATAGAACGAACCGAGCACGCAGAACCGATTGAGGCCGCTATTCCGGCCTTATCCAACTTTATAAGCATTTCATGACCGTCAATGCCGGGAAAATAAATATGCAGATTATTAGGTAGTCTATTGTCCATAGAACCGTTGAGTTCTATGTTGGGATATATTTTTCGGAGATGTTCCCAAAAATAATCTCGCAATACCTGAATACGCCTTGAGTTTAACCCGCGTTCTTTACTTATAAGTTCTACGGCCCTGGCAAACCCCGCTATAGCCGGAATGTTCTCCGTGCCGGCGCGCATTCCAAACTCCTGAAGTCCGCCGACTATAAGCGGTTTTATTATATTTCTGTATTTTTTTTCCAGAAAAAGAATGCCGACACCCTTTGGACCGTATATTTTTTGGCCGGAGAGAGTTAGGGCGTTAACGCCAAGCTTTTTTACGTCAAGTTTCATAAATTGAAATGCTTGAGCCGCATCGGTATGAAAAATAGGATATATGCTTTTATTTTTATACTTGAATTCCTTAATTGCATTTGCGATTTTCTCAATCGGCTGTATTGTCCCGATAACATTTGAAGCAAAAATAGCCGAAACAACCACCGTGTCTTTTGTAAGCGCGGCACTCAATTTATCAACATCTATATATCCGTCTTCGGAAACCGGGACTACAACGGTATCAACATGTGTCTCTGCGCCAAACTTATCGCACGGCGCCGAAATAGATTCGTGCTCAATGCTTGATATGATTACGCGCGGTCTTTTCATCTTTGACCTCCTTATAGCCCCACTAATAAGCATGTTATTGGCCTCCGTAGCAGAACCCGTAAAAATAACCTCATCAAACATACAATTGAGCTCACCGGCAACAATCTCTCTTGAGTTGTCCAGCGTGGCATGCGCGCGCTGTCCAGGTGAATGGATTGCTCCTGCGTTCGCAAACTCATCAGAAAAATACGGCTCCATTTCGGCAAAAACTTCTTCTGCGACCGGCGTAGCCGCAGCATAATCTAAATAAATTTCCTTCATTATCACTATATACTACACGTAACAATTATTATTGGAAGTTTAAGCTTGTCCCAATATCTCAAGAAGCTCGGCTTTTTCTTTTTTTAATACACTCTCTGTCTTTGCCGCCATATTTATACGCAGTACCGGCTCGGTATTAGATGGACGGACATTAAACCAGAAATTATCTTCGCTGACGGTTATACCGTCAAGTTTATAAAATTGCACAGATTTTTGTTTAAGTATTTTCTCAATTTTAAATAGAGCTTCTTCCTGCTTATTTGTTTTTATATTATCTCTGAACCAAAAATATTGCGGTTGGGAATCTTTCCATTCCGAAAGCATGGTTCCGTTTTTCCTTAGAGTAGAAACTTGATTTGAGAAAAATATAAAAGCGAGTATTCCCGAGTCGGCATAATAAAAATCCTTAAAATAATAATGGCCCGACCTCTCAACAGCAAACTCTATATCCTTTTCCCTCATCAACTTCTTTATAAAATAGTGTCCCGTCTTTGATTCTATAATCTGCAGGTTTGGAGACAGCCATCCTATCGGTGTTTTTCCCTCTGCGGCGTTTATAATATACGGCTGATTAAATAATGGAGCGAGGAAGTTAAGCACATATGTTGCGTTGACAACCTTGCCCTTGTCATCCAAGAAAACCGCCCTGTCTCCATCTGCGTCAAACACGACTCCAAAATCAGACTCATTCTCTAATATGGCGCTATGGAGCTGACGTGTGCCGTCTTCATTAAGCGGATTTGGGCCGTGCGCGGGAAACTTACCATCCGGCGTGAAGTTTATAAAACTCACGTTCATTAATTTGTTCCCTCTCAAAAGCTTTTTTATAACGGGGCCCGTCGTCCCATTAGAACAATCTATAACCGCCTTTATCGGCGTTTCCGTATGCAAAAATCCTCTTAAGAAGTTCGCATATTGCCTCAAGTATTTTGTCTTATACATGCTCTTTAATTTTTTCATATATATCTTTTCCGCTAATTGGTATCGCGTTCTTGCCTACAACTTTCAATCCGTTATATTCTTTTGGATTATGTGATGCCGTCACCATTACCCCTCCTGACGCATTAATGTTATTCACTAAGAAATACAGCATTGGCGTAGTAATAATTCCAGCTTTTTCAACCTTAATACCACTCCGTTTGAATGACCTTACAACAGCTTTATACATCTTCCATGAGCCAACACGAATGTCGCGCCCAACAACAACTTTTCCGCTTTTAATGAAATCTCTCACGATGTATCCAACTATATCGCTTGCTATATCTGCGTTTATTTCATCCGGATAAATACCGCGAATATCATATGCCTCAAATATCTCTTTTACCATTCTTCTATTGTATGTGTTTCATCTCATCTACTCAACGAATATAAGTTTACTGACCGCCCTTTTTGTTGTTAAATTATAGATAGACACCACTACTAATGGCAAAAAAACGCACAACTAAAAAAGTGGGGGGGAAGCAGACCATCCATCAAGGCGCAAAATCAAGCGCTCTGGCCATCGGCGCATTGGGGTTTGCGGTCATCTTGATTCTCGCGGGGTTTGGAAATGCCGGACCGGTGGGCAATACATTGTTTAATGTATTTCAAAAACTCTTTGGTTTCGGATATTATCTCATCCCAATTATTCTCCTCATTATTGGTGTAAATGTTCTCGCGAATATGAAAAGTGCGATGACCAACCTTACTCTCGTCGGGGCAATTTTCTTTATAGCCTCCGGGCTTGGAATTATAGATATTATCTCCCCCATGAATGGCGGTATTGTTGGAGAGTTTCTTGGAAATCTCCAGATATTATTCGGCTACTCCGGCGCACTGGTTGTAGCTTTTACCGCGCTTATAGCATCAACCGTAATAACCCTAAATATACCATTTACTATCAAGTTGAGGTCCCCTAAAATAAAGAAGAAAGAGGAGGCGAAAGCAGAAGAACCGAAAATTATTATACCGGAGGCGCTGGAGGACAATGAAGACAAAGACGCCAAACAATCTATAAAAGAAGAGGAAGAAAAAGGGACAGCTTCAAAATCTCAACCCGACATGGAGTTGGCATACAAAAGCAAGGATTATGTTTTCCCGCCAATAAAGCTGCTCAATTCATCAACCGAGAAACCTACGGTGGGAGACTTGAGGGCAAATGCGAATATCATAAAGAGGACCCTTGAAAGCTTCGGTGTATCCGTAGATATGGGCGAAATAACAATAGGCCCCAAAGTAACGCGTTATACATTAAAACCTGCGGAAGGAGTAAAGCTGAGCCGCATATTAGCGCTCAATCAAGATTTAAGTCTCGCGCTTGCCGCTCATCCAATTCGCATAGAAGCGCCGATACCGGGAAGGTCTCTTGTCGGGATTGAAATACCTAACAGGATTGGAAGCATCGTAAGGCTTGGTTCCCTTGTTAAGTATCCGGAATTCAGCAAGAACGGCTATCTTACATTTCCGTTGGGCCGTGATGTTTCCGGAGATCCCGTATTTGCAAATCTAAAAACAATGCCGCACCTCTTGATAGCCGGTTCTACGGGAAGTGGAAAATCCGTGGCAATCCATTCACTTATCCTATCCCTGCTGTACAAGAACTCACCCGACACATTGCGGCTAATTTTGATTGACCCAAAGAGAGTTGAGCTGTCTATTTATGATGGGATACCTCATTTAGTAACTCCTGTTATAACGGAAGGAAAGAAGACCCTCGGAGCGCTCCGTTTTGCAATCCAGGAAATGGAACAGCGATATGAGACACTTTTGGGTGACGGGAAAAGAGACATTTCTTCATATAATAAGGGCCGCAGAGAAAATGTTATGCCTTATATTGTTATTGTAATAGACGAATTAGCCGATCTTATGAGCGCTTTTGGAAGAGAGATAGAAGGGTCAATAGTTCGGCTCGCGCAAATGGCGCGCGCGACCGGCATACACCTCGTGGTTTCAACACAACGTCCTTCCGTAGAGGTAATCACGGGTTTAATAAAAGCGAATATTACGTCGCGTGTTGCTCTGCAGGTTGCTAGCCAAGTTGACTCAAGAACAATTCTTGACACGGGGGGCGCTGAAAAGCTTTTGGGAGGCGGAGATATGTTGTTTATATCATCCGACACATCAAAGCCAAAGCGAATACAAGGATCTTATATTACGGACGAGGAGATACATGCCGTTGTGGGCTTTATTAAAAAAGAGAATCCGGAGACACCGAGCAATCACCTTGATGAAAAAATATCAGAGACCATACAAAAGGACGGTCTCCAAAGTTTTATGGATGAAGAAGCGGGCGATGAACTTTATAATGAAGCGTTGGAAATAATAAAACGCGCGAAAAAAGCATCTTCGTCTCTACTTCAGCGTCGTCTCCGAATCGGCTATGCCCGCGCGGCGCGTATCCTTGATATAATGGAGGAGCACGGAGTAGTCGGTCCGGCAGACGGAGCAAAACCGCGTGAGGTTTTCATCGTAGATGATGAAGGGGAAGAAGATAACATTTAAATCCAAATAATTTTTTGTGGAAGAGTTAAACGATATAACAGAAACACTGGAAGAGCTGATGAGCTCAAGCGGGCTAAGTAACGACAAGCTTGCGGAGCTTACGGATATACCTAAACGTTTTATAAATTCATTGACAAGCGGACAATTTGACAAGCTTCCCGCAAGACCATATATCAGGGGGTATCTTTTCAAAATAGCGCAGGTTCTCAAAGTAGACCCATATGCATTATGGCAAAACTATATGAGGTCGGCAGACGTTTACTCTTCCGGCATGCAAGATAAGCTTCCATCAAATAGATTTGCTTTCAAAAAAATACGCGCCAAAAGGATAGTTGCTATATTCACTATTATTCTCGTGCTTGGCTTTGCTGGTCTTAGATTAAACGATATCTTGGGGAAGCCGACGTTAAATGTTTCGGTGCCGGAAACAACATCAAATGAGATTATCACCATAAACGGAAGCGTAGATCCCGGGGACCAGCTAACCCTAAACGGAGAAGTAATTTACCCCGACCAAAATGGAGATTTTAAAAAAGATGTCCAGTTGGAGAGCGGTATAAACACATTAAGTTTCCGCGTCAAGCATTATCTTGGAAAAGAAACAATCCTAATAAAACGGGTTTTATATCAGCCGAATAACCTATAGAATAATAGTATGGCAAACACAAAAAAGTCCGAGAAAGGGAAGGAAACTAAAAAAGACGATCTTGACGAACTACTAAACACGCTCCGCGCAAAGTATGGAAGTGAGGCAATTATGCGGCTTGGCGAGGTCAAACAATTAGATGTTGATGTTATCTCATCGGGAACCCTGTCGCTGGACATAGCGCTTGGTGTGGGCGGAATACCGCGCGGGAGAATTGTGGAAATTTACGGACCGGAATCTTCGGGAAAGACAACTCTTGCGCTGACTATTGCGGCAGAAACGCAAAAAGGCGGAGGGAGAGTGGCGTTTATAGACGCTGAACATGCGCTTGATCCGGATTATGCGAAAAACATAGGAGTTAAAACGAAAGACCTTTTAATATCTCAGCCGAATAGCGGTGAGGAAGCGCTTGATATATTGGAGGGGCTTATCCGCTCGGATAAAATAGACCTAGTAGTTATTGACTCTGTTGCCGCCCTTACTCCGCGCGCTGAAATTGAGGGTGAAATGGGAGACCAATTTATAGGATTGCAGGCGCGAATAATGTCAAAAGCGTTGCGAAAGTTCACCGCGATAAGCTCAAAAAACGGAACTATAATTATCTTTATAAATCAGCTTAGGGAGAAAATCGGCATTAGATTCGGGAACCCTGAAACAACTCCCGGCGGGAGGGCATTAAAGTTTTACTCATCAATAAGAATAGATATTCGCAGGATTGCGCAAATCAAGAAAGGAGACAACGCCGTAGGCCACCGCGTCAGAGTAAAAATAGCAAAAAACAAGGTTGCGTCTCCATTTAAAACAACCGAGTTGGATATCATATACGGTCATGGTTTTTCTTATGAAGGCGATATAATAAATATGGCAATGGACCGCAATATAATGAAGAGGGCCGGCTCAAGCTACAGCTTTGGAGATGAAAAGCTCGGTGTAGGGTTAGATAATGCGCGTAAAAAGCTTAAGGAGGACAAAAAACTTCTCAATCAGATTAAAAAAGAGATTTTAAAAGCGGAAAAGGACAAGATAGCGCAAGCTGCTTAGTTGCTATTTTGTATTATCAATCACAAATTTCCGAATATCGGAATATTTGTCTTTGCCAATTTTCGGCATTAACACATACTCATAAGTTGTTGTGCCTGAAACCATAACCGGTATGCGCGAGCTCTTCAGCAGCCCAGTTGAGAAATCCAAAACGATGCTGTTAAAGTTTATGTTTCCAATATCGCCGAACTTTGGAATAAGCTCGCCTATACTAAAGTTTGCCTCTGCGTGCTTTGCCTCCGGAAGCATACGAAAGAAGAATTTTGTTTTTCCTATCGGGCTTAGCTTGTTGAACTCATCAAAGATGGCTTTAATCACAATGTGCTGATTTTTCTCCCTAAAAAAATCTCCTTCAGGATTATAGCGATTTCTGATGAGCCACACCGTGTCTTCTCCATTTAGGTGATGCGCGCCCTTCTCAAGCTTATACCCGCTTACGGAATCGGTAACGGTGGATGAAAGATTAACATCAATACCGCCCAAAAGGTCTACGGCTTTTTGAAGCATTCCTATATCAACAACTATATATGAATCTGTGTTTATGCCCGTTATATCCGGCAATTTTTTTAAAAACTCATCAATGTCTTTCCGCAGATATATCTCATTTACTTTAAAACTATCACCATCATCACCAAAACTCCCGTATAAATCCCTCGGCAGAGAAATCAAATTTATCGTATTGCTGTTTGGCTGATAATATAAAAGAACTATTGTGTCCGTAAGACCGGGAGCAAAATGCCATTGTGCGCCCTGTCCTTCTGCAACCTGTCCGAGTATAAGAACCGATATATCACCGTTTATTTCTTCCTGTTTTTTTTCAAGGACAACGGGCGCTTTCTGTCTATTAAAAGATAAATATAGAAATGCTGCCTCCGACAACAATATTAATATCCCCAGTATCAGCGCTATTCTTTTTGGCATAGTTTATAGAAGTTCTCCATAAGCTTTGCAACAAGAATTGGGCCCGTGCCACCGGGGGTTGGCGTATAAAAGCCGAGTTTTTCTATTGCGTCTTCGTCGCTTGCATCAAAGTCACCTGAAAGTTTGCCGTCCCCGGAATAAGAATATCCAAAATCAATAATACCCGCGTCTTTTTTTAATATCTTCGGCGCTATAAGCCCTGCGCGTCCAACACCGGATATTATAATATTCGCCGCACTCATAAGAGTTAAGTCGCTCCCATTGCGCAGTAATATTATCTCTTTGAATTTCTGCCCAATTGCCCATATGCTAATTGGTTTGCCTATCAGGCTGCCCAACCCAACAATTGCCATGGTTGTGTTTCTCGGCTCTATTCGCATCTTGTTTAAAATTTCTTCCACAACCGAAACCGCAGGCGGCAATACTGTATTTCTGCCTGCATAGAAGGCTCCTAAGGCGCGCTCACCAAGCACGTCCACATCTTTCTCTCGCGGGATTGCGTTTAAGATATACTGCTCATTTAAACTGCTTGGCAATGGTAGTTGTACGAGAACTCCTCCGACAGTTTTTTGCGCTGAAATACGGCCAACTTCTTTTCTTAATCCGTCATTGCCCAGGATTTCTTTTAGTTTATACAGGCGCATATCAATCCCGAGTTTTTCTGCGGCCCCCTCTTTCTGCTTTATAAAGCTAAGCGATCTTGAGTCATCGCCCACTAAAATAATTGCGAGAATTTTTTTCGGTTTTTGCTCCTCTTTGAGGCGAAGGATTATTTCATCCGCGATATTTTTACCGTCTATTTTCATACTCCACATCTTGCTACAAAAATTTGGATATGAGAAGAGGCTACGGAGAATTACATATTTTATTACGTATTAAAATACACACTTAGGTACGTACGGAAGTACGTACCTCCGTACGTACCTAAGTGTGGAGACCAAGCCCTATACCTATACAAATATATTAGAATAGAAATATATAAACTTCTTTATTCTCGGGCGCCAAAATATTAATACTTCTGCATTTTCTATACTTCCCCTTAGTGTGTGGTTGTTTAGTATCGGATTGAATGCGTCGCTTATAAAAACAATGAGCCGTTCGTCAAATTGATGTCGGCTCCTTTTAGGAGGTTTGTTATAATCTTTCTTAAAGCTCCTATGGAAACTTATTTCCATGTCTTATGATTTTAGATATTGAATTGCATCCGCGACATTTTTGAATGTCGGTGAAAGATTTTTATCATCGCGGATATCCTTGAGAATCCCATCAAGCTCCTCTCGTGTTTTTATATTGAGCATCGGATGATTGGAAAAAACTACACGGCGTTCTTCTACAAACTCTCGAAGATAATTGTTTATGACCGTCGTGAGCGGAAGTCCGAGTTCCGTCGCAACTTTTTGGGCTTTTTCTTTAAGCTTTTTTTCAGTTTTGATATTAAGCATTGTCTTCATATATCCAAAGTATATACAATGGATATATCTTTGTTAATCCTGCTTGGGACAACGCCATTTAACATAATTTTTCTCAATTCTTATAAAAACTCCCGTGCTGAAAATCTTTTTGCGAGTTTAAGATTTAAGATTCCAGATTTCTACACGGCTACCGAACACAGCGGAACCCTGCATCGTAGGTCGTAATGCCCGTGTCCCAACTTAGGAGCAGCGTGAACGCACCGGCAATCGTATCATTGCCCAAATTGCCGCCGCGTAACAGGACACGGGCAGAAACTGCGCCGTTATAAGTATAGACCTTTCCCATACCATACGTTGAGTCCCACGAAGCATTTGATGGTCTAACTTCATCATACGACAAATCGCCGTATCCGGTTATTGCCGTGTGTTCAATGTAGCGCCAGCCGATGGCTCCGCCGTCGGTTGGGGTGTTATTAACCAAAGTGTCGGCGGCGTCTTTCTTTACGTGTTGCCAGACATTGCCCGCCAAATCCCATATAACCGAGCCGTTGGAGAGCGTAAGGGTGCGGGTGTTAATCCCGCTTAATGGGTCAGAGCCGTCCATTGCAAGGGATGAGTTTGAGTTGCCGCGAAAAAGCGCCCCATTGCCAACAGCTCCGTTCGTCCAGTTTGAAGCAACTTGCTCGGCGTTCCGTGCGATTGTCATCCATTCTGCGTTCGTTATGAGGTGCGCGCCAAGCGCGGAGCAGTAGGAAACTGCGGTAGTGTGGCTAATGTTGGCTATCGGGTAACCGTCGGGAGCGGAGGCAACATAATAACTGCTCCCCGTGCACGGCTGACCTGAATTACTGTATGTGTTATATCCCGTATTGGGCAGGGTAAGAGGCGTATTATCGGATGTCCGGATACACTTCGCTTCATACTTCATCACATAAAAGTCCGAGGTTCCATACGTCCCGCTCCCCGGCACCGCTATCCAGTATGCCGGATAAGTGTAGAGCTCCGACCCGCCTCCGAGTGAGAAGCCGTTTGGATGTTCGGCAATCCGTTTTGACGATTCAAGCGCCCAGGCCTTTATGGTGTAGGAACTGCTGCTTACCGTATATGTATAATAGAGGCTTGAGGAGGTTGAGTTGGTCGGGTCAACGGGCAGTACGGAAACCGGTGAACCGACCGAGATGGCGGAGGTGAAGTCCACCGGAATCCATCCGGTACCATCCACATTCTTAAGATTAGTGTCTGTCGCGCAGGCATAACTCCAGCCGGAAGGAAGGGCGGGAAGCCCCAAATTGGCGCAGGTTGATGACGTATCAGGAATAGAGACATATGTCGTATTTGTGTTTCCCATTGAGAGCGCGTCAACTTGAATTATATTCAGCGCATTGCTGATGGTATTGATGTCGGAGAGACGCGTGGAGTCTCGCGCCTGTCTTAGCAGTTCAACGGGATTTAAGACTACAACGGCGGTTGTTGCAAGAACCGCTAAAATCCCTATGACAATCAAAAGCTCTACGAGTGTAAAGCCCGACATCAACCTCCTATTTGTTGGATTTGAATAAGATTTTCCAAGTATCTTATAAAAGGACATT
>CAJVWL010000009.1 GCA_913009745.1 uncultured bacterium
GAGGCAATCGGATTGTTCGCTACTGTTTATTACACTGTATAGACTCGACATATAGTTTTACTCTTTTTTTTTTTAATGATACGGCGACCACCGAGATCTACACTCTTTCCCTACACGACGCTCTTCCGATCTCTTCAATTGCCTGATGAGTGGCTCCGTCGGGTCCAACGGATATACCCGCATGGCTCCCCGCAATTTTTACATTTGAGTCATTATACGCAATCGTGGTCCTAATTTGCTCCCAATTGCGACCCGGAGAAAAAGTTGCATATGACGAGATAAACGGTATCTTTCCCGATATACCAAGCCCGGCAGCCACGGTAGCCAAATTTTGCTCCGCTACGCCTATCTCAAAAAATCTTTCCGGGAATTTGTCCGCAAACAGCTTCGTTCTGGTAGATTCCGTAAGGTCCGCGCACAACGCAACAACGTTTTCGTTCTTTTCACCTGCGGCAAGAAGTCCTTCTCCATAACCGTTTCTAATCGGAACCTTTTCTACCTCTTTATCAAATAATCCCGGATTAAGTTTTTGTTCTTTATTAATCATATCCGTATTTATTCGTGTTCGCTCATAATTTTTCCGCCGAGCGTGCGCAGTTCGTCTAATGCCCTTTTTGCTTCTTCTTTATTCGGAGGTTTACCGTGCCATTCATATTTTTGTTCCATAAAATCAACCCCTTTGCCCGGAATTGTGTGGGCGATAATAAGAGTTGGTTGACTAAAAATTGCCTTTGCTTCATTTACGGCATCAATAATTTGTTCAAAATTATGACCGTCAATTTCTAAAACGTGCCAATCAAAGGACTCATATTTTTCCCTCAATGGATTAAGAGGCATAACATCCTCCGTATAACCGTCTATCTGAATATTGTTTCTATCAATGAGCGCCGTGAGGTTGTTTAGCTTACTTTTTCCTATAAACATTGCGGCCTCCCATGTATTCCCCTCGTCCTGTTCCCCATCTGACATAAGGCAGTAAATCCTATGCCTTTCTTTGTTGAGACGCGCCGCCAGCGCAATACCGGCCGCCTGCGACAGCCCGGAACCTAGCGGACCCGATGTTGTTTCAAGTCCGGGAAGCGTTGTCCTGTGAGGATGCCCCTGAAGACGCGAATTTATTTTTCTAAGCGTCTTTAGCTCTGCGATCGGAAAATAGCCCGCAAGAGCCATTGCCGCATATCGCACCGGTACGATATGTCCGTTGGACAATACAAGTCTGTCCCTGTCCGGCCAATTCGGTTTTTTGGGATTGTGGTTCAAGATATGAAAATAAAAAGCCGTAAAAATATCCGCCATTCCAAGCGGACCCGCAGAATGACCGCTGCCCGCCTCTACCAGCATTTTGATAATTTCCTTCCTGACTCTATTTGCGGTTTTTTCTAAATATTTTTCCTGCTTTTCGTCAAGCATATTCTATATTTTACTAAGTTGTTCGTATGCAAACCCTGGATTTGGATGACTAAATATATATGATGCGGAAACAAGCGCGTCCGCTCCGGCTTTTTTGGACAGAACGGCAGTCTCTGGTGTAATTCCGCCGTCAACCTCTATTGTAGCATCAGGCACTTTCTCCCGCAAAAGCTTTATTTTCTCAAGTGAGGACACATTAAACCTTTGACCGGAAACACCCGGTGTAACCGCAAGCACCTGAAATAATTTAAATGAGCTAAAATATGGAGCGGCTTGTTCCACGGATGTATGCGTATCAAGCGAAAGCATTATCTCTGCTCCATATTTCGCTGCAATTTCTATTAAAAATTCTGGGTTATGTATCGTCTGTAACTGCACAATAACCCTCTTTACTCCAACTTTGAGCCACGATTCTATCTGCCGCTCCGGCTCTTGAACCATAAGGTGAACCTCCACCTCAAGTTTCGTCTCTAATGACTGAAGTTCAGCCGGATTACCCCAGCTAATATTTTCCGTAAATTTCCCGTCGGCAACATCAATATGAATACGCCGAGCGAAGCTTTCCGCCTTTTTAATCTGACTTGCCGCAGATGCAAAATCACGACGGTTAATTGATGGAATTACCAAGGTCCTGTGTTTTTTTTATGCGCCTTTTGTATCTCTCCTCGCCGGAAAACGAAGTCTGCAACCATGCGCTTACAATTTTCTTTGCCTGCTCAACACCAATAAAGTCAGCCGGAATAGACAGTACATTTGTGTCATCCTCATTTCGTGAAGCCATCGCATGGTCAGGTGAAAAAGCAAGAACAGACCTAATTTGAGAAAATCTATTGGCTACAATATCCATACCGACACCTGAACCGCATATCAATATACCCTTGCTCTCACGTTCAAAAATATCAGCGGTTACTTTCTCCGCAACCTGTTTCGCGTAATCCGGATAATCATCATTTTCATCATAGACGGTATTACCGACATCACTAACGGTATAACCGCTTTCTTCTAAAAAGCTTTTTAGCTCTCCCTTCAATTTAAAGCCCCTATGGTCGGCGCCTATATAAAGAATCATCGTATATTATTATAAGTCTATAAACTCGGGCTGGAAAGTTTTGGAAATACTAATCCGCAGTTTATCTATGCTTTTTATCCGCTTATTCTCTATATTAATCAAGATAGCAATGCCGCTGCTTGTCTCCACTGAAAACGTCTGGTCAAACACAAAGTTTCCCAGCCCATAGAAAATATAGCCTTCATTATATCGTTCATCGCCCTGAACAACGTGCTGGTGGTGCCCAACCACAATATCTGCGCCGTCGTCAATAAGTTTATGCGCGATTTCACGCTGTGAGGAACTTGGCTCCGGCTTATATTCATCCCCCCAATGCAATGACACAATTATAATGTCTGTTTTGTCTGACAACTCGGAAATACGCCTCTTTATCTCCTCCATATTAAAATCACTAACACCGGGGGTTGTGTCTCCGGCAACAAGTCCATCCGGATACAAATTTGTATATGCAAGAAAGGCAATTCGCGTTCCTTTGATATTCTCAAAAACAGGACTGTTTGCATCTGCGTAATTTACTCCTGCTCCAACCGGCAATATGCCGTATTTATTTAAAATGGATACGGTATCTTTAAGCGCGTCATCACCCCAATCTAATATATGATTATTGGCTATGGACAGAACATCAAAACCGGCGAACTCCAATCCATTAACAACTTTTGGATCTGCGCGAAATGAATATTTGCTTCCCTGGTTGCTTCCGCGTGAAGAGATTGGCCCTTCAAGATTTCCAAACGACACATCCGCGCTTCTTATAACGTCAGCTGTCTTTAGAAATGGATATGTATAATCTTCTTTTTTCTTCATTACATTCCCTACGCCGCGGGACAACATAATATCCCCGACAAGAAGAAGTTTTATTGGCTCGCGCCTTAAAGTAAGCTCTCGTATTTTTATATCGTTAGCAAGAACGTAGGCACGTGAAACATATTGAACAGAGTTTATGAGTTTACCATAAAATCCGCCAATAAAAACGAATGTTATAAAAAATAGAACAAGTAAAATTACGACTAAAATTGCAAGTAAGTATTTTGCGGGAAGACTCATATCGTCTAAGGAATATTTGGGACTTTGCTTTTTCTCAACTTACTAAGCCTCCACCAGCGCTGAAACTATAGAAACGTGCTTTACAAGCGTTGAAACATACCCCCATTCATTATCATACCAAGAGAGGACTTTAACTAAATCTCCGCCAACGACTCTCGTGAAATTCAAATCTGCAATTGCTCCATACGGCTGTTTTATTATGTCGCTCGAGACAAGCGGGTCTTCGGTAACTGAAAATACGCCCTGCCACCGCGGAAGGGACGCGGCTTTTCTTAAAATATCGTTTATTTCTTCCACCGAAGTATCCCGTTTTGATATAAAGGTAACATCCGCTATTGACCCTGAAACTACCGGCACCCTTAATGCAACTCCGTCAAACTTGCCCTCAAGCTCCGGTATTGCGCGCGCCACTGCCACCGCGGCTCCCGTAGTAGACGGAACAATGTTTTGTGCTGCAGCCCTTCCGCGCCTCACATCATGACCGCGAGACGGTCCGTCAACCAAATTCTGCGATGCGGTGTATCCGTGCGCAGTATTTAAAATTGCTCTCTTAATTCCGGGATTCTCCGAAAGAATTGTTATGATTGGAGATGCGGCATTCGTCGTGCATGAACCGTTTGATGTAAGAACAACCGATTTTGAAGCGTCTTCATTTACGCCGACGAGAACCGTTTTACCTTCCGTCCCGTCCGGCTCCTTGGTGGGAGCGGTAATCACAACTCTCTTCGCGCCTGCGTCTAAGTGCGCTTTGGATTTCTCATATGAAGCGAATACACCGGTTGCCTCAACAACAACATCTACGGCTAAATCCTTCCATGGAAGTTCCCGCGGGTCTTTTATTTGGCTTACATTAATGTCTTTTCCGTCAACAACGAGACTCCCGTTCTTAACTTCAACGTCTTTTTCATAATTTCCGTAAACCGTGTCGTATTTAAGAAGGTAGGCAAGATTCTCCAAGTCTCCCAGATCGTTTATGGACACTATATTTATGTCTTTATTATCAAAAGCCTGCCTGAAAAAAAGACGGCCCACTCTTCCAAACCCGTTTATTGCGATGTTTGCCATGATGTTAATTAATTATAGATTTTATTATCTGTAATGCAATGGGGCTAAAGCTTAATTGTCATAGTATCACCTGCGACCAAATTTAAACTTGCGGCAGCTCCCGCCGGAAGCTCCAACACCCTGTCAACGGGCTCCTTGGAGGAATAGACGGAGAGTTTGTAAATTGGAACGTTTGGCTGCGGTCGGACATTGCTATCAAATCCGACAACCTCACCGTTTTTCCGCATCCAAATAATATCAATTGGAAAAGACATTCCCTTCATCCAAAATTTTTGTATAGACGGCTTTTTGAACACGAAAAGCATTCCCTCGTTCTCACCCAGAGAATCTCGCCCGGCCAATCCAACCGCTTTATCAATCGGAGTATCAACGACTTCAACAGAAAACACTCTTCCCTTTACTAAAATTGTTGCCTTCTTTGCGCCTTTAAGTTCTGGCCCATACTTATAGATAGATACCGCTAACAGCACTAAAATAACGGCAACCACTATATAAGAAACTTTGTGCCACATATCATTTATTGTACCTCAAATGGAATGAAACGACACCGAACGCAGTCGCAACGTTTAGGGACTTTTTTGCGCCGTTCATTGGAATTTCCAATATTTTATCCGCGCGCTTTAGCACGGAGTCGGATAATCCGCTAACTTCGTTCCCCATAATCAGCGCGATTTTATTGAATGAATAATCTTCCGCTGACGGCGAATAATATGGAATAGAGTTTCTGCTTTGCTCAACGGCAAAGATTGTATAGTCGTCCGCTTTTAACCTATCAATAACACGCCACGTCTGCGCGAATTTTTCCCAAGCCATGCTTTTCTCCGCGCCAAGCGCGACCTTGGAAAATCGCGGAAGAGATTTCCCAAATCTATCAAGCGGAGTTGGCGTAAACCCGCAAAGATATATTTTTTGCGCTCCAACAGCATCGGCCGTGCGAAAAACAGAACCGACGTTATAGATACTTCTTATGTTGTCCAACACAACAACCATTTATTTATGATACCAAAATTAAAAAATCGTCGCTTGATATGAATACCTGAATGAATACCTGAATTAATTCAGGTATTCATTTTTGTCTATTATTAAAATGATTGGAAAAAAATATTAAAAAATTAGGGGGGAGGGTGCATGCACCCTCCCCCGAGAACGTTCATGTTCAAATCCTCCCCGCCAAGCTCGCCTTCCTTATGCCGAAACGGAAGCTCTCCACCAGACTGTAAAGTCCTGTTCCCACTCGCGGAGCTCTTGGAACGCGCCCCCGCAGGATCCAGTCTTCGGGAGCACCGTTTCGGAGAACCCTAAGGTCCACCTCCTCCCCATCCCAAAGGAATGAATGCCCTTCCCCGGGGAAACACATAAGCGTCATCGCCAAAGCAGCAACACTTATGCGGGACACAGGCATCCGCATCGGTGGATTGAAGGGAATTCCAATAAGCATCACACCCGGCGTGAACTCATATAGGACAACTCCATCCCCCTTCTCCCTTCGTTTTTTGAGGACTTGCTTGGTCCTTCCAAAAACCGTGCTCAAGCATTGAGCGAAATCGGTACTCGGAATCAACCCCTCAAGCTCCCTGGGAGATGCGAATACTTTTGGGATGTCCTCACCTTGAGGTAGCCCCATAAGCTCGCAACAGTCCTCCAATATACTCACGTACCTACCCTCCTTCCTTCTCGGTAGTACGCATAATTCTCCCGGTTGTATAGGTTTTTAAGACTCCTTTCTACACCTCCGCCGTGGGCGCAAAAGCAAAATGGGTATGTCGCCCCGGGACCGCGGGAAGACTTCCGTAGATTTCGTCATGCCTAATGCCAAACATTGCATTCAAGGCACGCTTGAAACCAGTCACCCTCCATACCAACTCGGGGTGTCCGTCTACAAGCAGACCGGCAGGCTTGCCGTCATCGCCATCGCACCTTCCCTCAACGAAAAAGCTGGTGTATTGCTTCCCGTCTGCGGATGTTGAAAGCAACACCACCTTGTCCCTTGAGCACCACTTCGGCGCGGAAGAAAGGCTCCCAACAACGGAAACCGTGCGATTGCACCCGTACCCGTAAAGTGGAGGAGAATCAAAGAAGAACTCTCTCTTAAGAGCTCCATCCACTCCATTGCAACAGATGTCTCCGCATAGGTCTTCTTCGTCCATACTCCTTGTGAAGACGAGAAAGTCCGTCAGACTTGCAGCCCCCCTTGATGAAACGACATCCATCGCGGCAATCATTCTCCTGTGGATGCCATCCACGGAGAGTAAGCGCTGATTCTTGGGAATCCCCGCAACCTCCCTGTAAAGGTCTACCGGACAAGATTCCAGTGACAGGCCGACTCTCCTCGGAAGACCCTGGAGAATCCCCATAAACGAGGTTATTGCTGGGAATTCCGCCCCAAAAACAACCTCTCTTGTATTCAAAGAACTGTCACTCACAAACACACCTCCTTGGTGATAGATTGCGTGAGTAATAGCAAAATTAACACCGCAAACATCTTCTGTCAAGCAGGAGTTATCCAGTATTCAAACCAATATGGACACCTGCTTCACCGCAGGTTTATTTCTCCGGAAATATAATAAAAATAGGCGCCGTGAACTCGTTTGAAGCCGAAACTGGTTGAAGTGCAACAATAATCGCGGATAACAGTATAAAAATAAAAACAGCCCAACCCCATTATGGGTCGGGCTGCGAGTTGACGTCTGAAAACCGGACGCCGAACTCATAAAGAAACAGCTCCCCCTCCAAGCAAACCGGGCATGAACGCTTCTTCAGCGCGTTCTTGCCGCCGGAGAAAGCCCTGTTACAAGAACCGCACCTGTAGTGATACCACTTCTCCTGCGATTTTCCGCCTGAACCAATCACAATCTCGTTTGCGATCGCGGCCATCTCCGGTAACGAGCGCCAAAGCGCTACGTACCATGCGATTACTCGCTTGAGCAATTTCATCAAAACACTTCCTTTCTGTTTAGTCTTGGAATATCGTCAGAGCCCCTTTCGGTACTCCTTAACATCCCTTCTCGTTTCTTCCTGTGTTTCAAGGAAGCCTCTAACACCTGTCATTCCTGTATTGTCGGCGGGCTTGGAGTGCGTCGGCGTCTCGCCATTTCTTGGATCAAAGGCAAGTGTTGCCCATAACACAAGAAAGAGCGAAATTGCGAGAATGAGATACCATATCACCCATCTCATATCTTACTCCTTACCCTTGTTCTCCTGCTATTCGTCGCCGTGACGACGAATACATTGCCTGAACTGCATTCCGGGCAGCGTATGTCCTCGCAGATGGAAATATCCACATCAAACACTCGCCCGCAGCCCAGACACACAACCTGCAACACCTCTCTTGGCAAGAAACATCCCAGGGCGTCGGCACCCCTTGACGCGACGTAACCCATGCTCTCCGGCTTCCTCGGCATGATATACCCCATCATATCGGCAATTGTTCTCTTCACTGCGTTGCTCCTCTCTATAATTGTCAAACAACGTTTACTCGTTGCTTTTATCACTTTTTTGGAGATACGTCAAGTACTAAATTTGTTTGGTTTGCGCGAAGCGGGGCAATAATAACGCAATAATTTTCAAAAAATGCAATTAGACAACGCAACAGCGCGGGAAAATCGGGCGAAGCGCATTTTATACCCTAAAGTGATATTTCACTGAACGCCTCAACGGGTTGAGGCGTTCAGTGAAATCCATCCTTCTATTGAAAATATATGACTACCAGACTTCAATTTGACGGAAATACCAATAAGAAAACAACTCACAAGCTGCGGAAGACCCGTCCGGCACATAATTCGCGGGATAACAAGAGACAAAAAAACTCAACAAATTGCAAAAAACACCCATTAGAACTTTCGTGACGATCGTCACGAAAGTTCTAATGGCAAAATATTCCGATATTCCTACGAAAAAAATATCCTAAAAAGGGGCATTACCCTAAAGACTGTTATTACCTATTGTAAATTGTCTCCAATCTCAAAATATATCTTTCCCTCCGAATTTGCTTTAAGCGTCGCCATAAATTCGTTGCCTATTCCAACTTTCTTTTTATTATCACAGACCCTTTTCGTACTGCTGTCACTCAAAATCGCGAACTCAACTGAATACTCTTTACCGGCGCTAAAGCTTATTGGTTCAGGAAATGTAAATACGGAATCTGCCACCACTCCGTCATCCGCGGTGGAAAAACAATATTTCGGCTGTTCCGCATACGGATAATCCAGCGCGTTAAAAATAACCACTCCATCTTCGCTTAATCGCAACGGGCTGATATAAAACCTATTGTTTTCCGTAATTGACGGATCCAAAGATGCTTTAATTTTCAGCTCAGTCGCGTCCCCATCAACACCCTCGCCCAAGCTCATCCAATTACTGTAAGCCGTAATCACAACCTCGCCTGAAGAATCCGGCTGGCTGAATAAAATTGACGCGTCTTCCGTGCTCGTCGCCTCACCCAAGACCTCTCCGCCATAATCAAACCTATCCACGATATTTAAATCGCCATCCCCCGTAAGCGGTTCCGTTCCGCGTACAAGAAACACGCTGCCCGTGGCATTATTCAGCTCCTGGCTTCGTGACATATCCACGCCTTCACATGGAGTCGGCGGATTTGCCCCGGGATGACAGTTCATTCCTATCGTAAATTGTCCGTTACCTGGAACCTCACCCGCATCATCAAATGCGGTAATATAAATATCAGAGAAATCATCTCCGCCTTTAAGATACTGCAGTGATGCTCCGTCAAGAGAAACTGTACTGCTCGTAGAATTACTCAATACTATGCGCTCTCTTCCTTCATCTGCGATATTCTCCCCACCCTCATTCTTTGCGTCAAATATAACGTCCGTAATGGAAAGGTCTGATAAATCACCGCCAACTATGCCGTCTTCTGTCCCGCTGGCATTTATATCCGTTGACGTTGCAAAATAATACTTAGTTTTATCAATTGCTAATAACTTGAAATACGGCACTCTCCCATCGGACGGCATTGTTGCATACGTTGTATAGAACGCTGCCGTTAAATAATTTTCTTCGGGGTTCTCGCCGTTAAAATTCGGGTTATCATCGGGCTCAAAAGCTTGCACGGTAATCTTGCCTGCATCATTGCCCGGAAAGCCCGCTGAAAGATTGTATGCTCCCCCCGAAGAACCGCATTTTTCGGAAGCTCTCGGGAGAAGAAGAGCTTTTGTTTGTCCGCCGCTATAACTGCCTACGCAATTTCCATATTGCACTCCAAATATACTCTCTAAATAATCAATGTTCTGCCAATTATCTATGCTCCCCGCTTTGACGGCATCGCTATTAATATAGAACACGACAAGGTCCCAATACTCAAGCTCGGGTATTTTTGGCAGAAATGGATATTTGTCATAATCCAAATCAATAAAATAATCCGTGCCGGTCGCAAAATCTTTGTAGAAACGCACGCCGGAGACAAAACTCGGCACGGAAATTATTGTGTCTGCTAATTTCTCCTCGCGACTACCATTATCACCAAGACGATAAAGCGCAAACCTGTAGTCCTTGCCGACTTCGTCAATACTCATTGTCGTTGTGCTTCCCGTTCCGCTGAAAATAGTAGTTTCCAGACTATTTATTGT
>CAJVWL010000010.1 GCA_913009745.1 uncultured bacterium
CTTCTCTCGAGCGATATCAAGGGCTTCAGCCAGCTTTTTACCCCTAAGCGTAGGTATTGCCTGAGCGAGCCTTTTTGGATTTTGTGCGAGACCCTTCAGTTTACGCGCTGTATCTTCCTGTATAATTCGCTCACTTTTCGTTCCAATAGTATTAAGCTGGCGCCCAATAAGGCCAAAGACGCGCCGTTGCTGTAATCTACGAACAAAACTTTTATCTTTTTCTCCTTCTTTTGGCTTTTCTCTATTTAAGCTTTTCCTTATTGGTTCGCTAGCTATTCCAATCCCTGTGGTCTTTGCTTTGTTGCCAACAAGCCGTCCCGCTTTCCTGCCGATTTTAATCGCCTGCTTAGAACCCGTAATACTCATTTTATCTGCGGCAAATAATCCGCCAAGTAAAATACCGAGCGTTATAATCACCCTTCCTATAGTGCTTGTAACAAGTATTGCGCCGGATGGGATATCAAGCACTCCTGCGGTTGCGCCGCCACCGGCCGACATTGTTCTCAACGCCAAGTATACAAAGAACATTGTGATTGGACCAAAAAGCAACCATCTAATGAATTGTTCGGACCACTGTGAAAATACACTCCCGCCTCCGCCAATCTTAAGACCCGGAAATATCCATAACAATATAGCCGCAGGCATAAGAATAATGAGAATCCCAAGGACGATATAGCGGATAAACAGCATTGCGGCTACTGCAAACATAGTAAACGCCGCGATAAGCGTAAATGCTATCGCAAAAAATGTAGATATTATAAAAATTAGCATTTGGTCTCCTAGGCCAACTACCTTTTTCTCCTTAGCTTGTTGGGCTTCTTTGGCTCGTTGAATTTGAGGGAGATTTTCAAGGCCATCAACGGTAGCGCTATTGAATGTAAACATTTTTGCAAAATCCTGCTTTTCAATAGTTGAATTATCGGTTAAAACTCTGGTTAATGAGTCAACTGGGACAATAAGCGAGTTGACGATAAGATTGAAGCTAAATGGCAGAATAAGCGCTGCAATAATAATCCGTGGCAAAATCTTCTTCGCGCTGTAATTGCTAAGCCTTAACATCATCCCGAAGGCCGCAACTATCACGGCGACAATAATACCCATATATGCGAGATTCAAAACTATTTTAAAGCCTTCTACTACTGGGTTATAACCGGTCCCATTTTGCGTTGCGAGTGTTGAATTAAGCTCAAGGGCAAAATTTATAAACTTTCCGGCCAGCCCGGTTAGGACAGATGCGATTGTTCCGATAATTCCCAATATAGCGCCAGCGACAGAGTTTAATAAGCAACCTCCTAGGTTTGCAGCCCAATCACCAAAACTATCACACACTAGCGACTTCGACTCCGGCTGCGTTGGGGGAAGTGATAGGCCCGGCGGCTCGCCACCATTAACAATATCCTTGTCTTTTAACCAACCAGGGGTTGTAATATTAGTCCACAACACCTTGGGAACGTAATAATCTGTTCCCTCATCCCCCGGGGGGTAACCCCTATTCATTGCATAGTAGAAAAGGGCTGTTTCGTATTCATTAAGGCATGTTCCATAAATAGACACCGTAGATAAACAACCGGAAGACGCGTCAATCACGGGTACAACGCCGGGCATTAGGTTAAATTGAACACAATTTCCCTCATTTGCATTTAACAGGGAAATACCAATTATATTATTATTTCCAATCCCTGAATTATCTACAGATTTGCAGAACTTGATATTTTCTGGCTTGTTAAAGTTACTATAAAAGTTTTTGCAGTCAAAAACATTATTACTGTTGTTATATACATATAAACCCTTTCCAGAATCACACAACTCTCCAGTTTTACTACCCACAACAGCATTAGCCGTCTTTACCGGTGTAATCGTGTTGATGCTCACAAAAAGACCGGCGGCAATCAGGATTGTTATGCCGAACAGTTTTAATAGATTAAACTTAGGTTTTTTCAGCTTCATATACGTGTGGAAACTCAACGATATTATCTAAATAATATCACCTTTTGCCCCCAAGCGCATTAGAAATGTTAATTATCTCTTCAATGTTTATGTCTTGCGGGCGCGCCATCGCGCTAATTCCAATCTTTTTCAGCTCCTTTATTACTTCGGTTTTAGAAACACCCAACCCGTCCGCGATATTGTTTATAGCCATTTTTCTTGGGTGACTGAATAGAGTTCTTATAAATTTGTAATACTGTTTTTTATCTATATTCCATTGCCTTTTCTTATACGGGGTAATTCTCAATATTGCCGACTCAACTTTTGGTTGGGGGCGGAAAGACTTCTTGGAGATGTATCTGATGATTTCCGGTTTTCCCCAAAAACCAACGCTTGCCGCGAGAAGGTTCATTTTTGGAGGGTTTGCGCAAATTCGCTCGGCGACCTCCTTTTGGATGGTTAAGACAATCCTCTCAGGCTTATTTTCCACCCCACCAATTACTTTTAATAAGTGTCCGGTAATGTAGTAAGGAATATTTCCGGCAAGCTTATAGGTTTTTCTATTGAAGTCTTGTGACTTCAAAAGCTTGGGCACAACAACTAAGGCATCACCCGCTATGGTCTCCAGGTTACTGAATTCATCCCCAAGCGGTATTAAATAATCCTTAATCAATTGCTCGTCTTTTTCTATCGCGATAACCCTTTTGGGGTTTGCTAATAAGATGCGCCTTGTAAGCTCTCCGTGGCCCGGCCCGATTTCTATAACAACATCATCCTGTGTAATATCCAATACGTCAGCTATACGCAATAGCGCGCGCGCATCTTTTAGAAAGTGCTGGCCAAGGTTTTGCTGATGCCTTTTTGCCATATTAATCCAAGAATACAGTTTTTTCACCGTCAAAACTCTGGTCAGATGTGGAAAATTCTATAAGTTCGGGTGGGAGGTCGCCCAGAAACCTTGAAGGAAGACCGTAAAAGCTCATATGCAGCCGCTTCTTTGCCCTTGTAATTGCAACGTATGTGAGGCGGCGCTCTTCTTCAATTTCTTCTTCTGAAAACAATGAACGTTGATGCGGGAGGAGCCCTTCATTCACGCCGATTAGGTATACATTATCAAACTCAAGCCCCTTAGCAAGATGGATTGTCATAAGATTTATGGCATGGCTGGGCTGCTTCTTGGTTATTACGTCCGTTGCCTGTAATAAGGCAACGCGTTCAATGAAGCCAACCAAAGAACTAAATCCGGTGGCAAACTGGACAAGCTCGCTAACGTTGTCGATTCTGTCTTCGGAATTTTCAAACTTAACCGCCAGATAATCAAAATAGTTTGTGGTTTTTAATATAAATCCAATAAGCTCCATAAGGTTAAGTTCTTTGGCGAGGCGAGGAAGATTTTTGATTAATTCTTCGGCTACAGATTTTTTAAAGGTTTTTGCAATACGCTCCCTGCTTAGCTCATCTTTTGGATTAGACGCGTATCTTAGGCCGGCAACGACGTCTTTTATTTCTTTTCTTTCGTAGAATCGCACACCCCCGAATATTTTATACGGCATTGAACCAAAGTTTAACGCTTGTTCAATCGCGCGTGACTGGGCGTTTGTTCTATATAAAATAGCGATACTTTCCGTGACAAGACCGGGCATCTTGTTTTCAAGAGAGCGGCGGCTGACAATGCTGGATATTACCATGTTTGCCTCCTCCTCTGCCGTCTGCGCTCCAAGCACGTATATTGGGTCTCCATTTTCATTTTGTGTCCACAGTTTTTTACGGCGTTGAAGCTTATTTTTGTCTATCAATGATGCCGATGCCCTTACAATCGTTGATGTTGACCTATAGTTTTCGCCAAGATTTACAATTTTCGCTTCGGGCCAATCACGTTCAAAGTTCAGGAAATTTGTAAAATCAGACCACCTAAAACCGTAAATGCTCTGTTGGTCGTCTCCAACAACATTTAGATTGCGGTGTTTTTCGCATAGGAGTTTTAATATGAGATACTGGCTTGTATTGATGTCTTGATATTCATCAACAAGAACAAATGAATATTTATTTTGATAACCTTCCAATACCCCCGGGTTTGATTTAAAAATTCTCACAACTTTTTCAAGTAAGTCGTCAAAATCAAACGCATTCAGTTTTTTTAAACTATCTTCGTATTTTTCAAAAAGAAGCCCTTGTTGAGCATCCAACTCATCGGTATTTAGTACATTGTTTTTTATTCTAGACAACTCCCTTCGTGCTTTTACCGGAGTGTACCTTTTTAGTGCATCCTCGGCCCCCAGTATTTTCTTTATAATTTTCTTTGAGTCGCTATCGTCAAAAATAACGAATGCGCGGGTTCTCCCGGCCAATTTTGCTTCTTTGCGCAGGATGCTTGCGCCAAACGAATGGAACGTCCCGATAAACGGTACCGATTTTCCGCGAAACTTCTTTTTTTGCGATGAGGGACTGCCAAGGATTCTGTTGCGCATTTCATCCGCAGCTTTATTTGTAAACGTAATTGCGATAATTTCCCTTGGGGCTAGTCCGTTGTTCATAAGATAAATTAACCGCTGTGTCAGTGTCCTGGTCTTTCCTGATCCGGCGCCCGCGGCTATCAACATCGGACCCGGTCCGTGTGTTACTGCCTCAATTTGAGCGCTACTTAAGCTAGTGTCATTATCCACTTGATTTTTCCGCATCCCTTGCTTTATCATAGTATGGCTATTAGTAGCATACTACATAAAATTTTTCATAACTTTAAGGCAATGCCGGTGGTCCCGGTCATTTTCATGTTGGCTTTAGTCGGCGGAGAGCTTGCGTACGCAGCACGCGTTCATCCCGCTGAATCGCAAGACAAGAACACTATAGGAAACGTTATAGGTAACGAAGATTTGTATGTTGATGGTGTAGCCATTGTAAACGACACAAGCCCTATAGGGGAGCTTAGCGAGGAGAAACCCGATGATAATTTTGCCGGATTTGTCTTTGTTGAAAAGAGTTCACTTGTTAATCCATCTACACCGATAAGTGATACAGTTCCGCTAAGGAACGGGCTTCTCTCGTATAAAATAAAAGAAGGAGATAATGTTTCCGTTGTTGCGGCGCATTTTGGAATCTCTATCAATACAATTATTTGGGCGAATGACATAAAGAACACAAACCTTATTCAGCCGGGACAGGAAATTGTTATATTACCGGTCTCCGGTGTGTTGCACAAAGTAAAAGATGGTGAAACACTTCAATCAATTGCGAAGCTTTATAACATCTCATCGGACAAGATAAGAACATTTAATAAAGACAAAATAAAACAAGGGGATACCGTGATTGTTCCTCAAGCAAGGCCGATAAAATCATCGACAGCGGGGCTTATAAACAAGTCAACACTTCCAAGGATTGCGGGATATTTTGCGATGCCGATTAAAAATGGCTGGAACTGGGGGGAGCTTCATGATAACAATGCGGTAGATATCTCTGCAGCCTGCAAGTCTCCTATATATGCCGCCGCAGATGGAATTGTTGTTAATCTTGGAAGCCCCATTAGGTGGAATGGCGGATATGGGGGCTTTGTTAAAATTAAACATCCAAACGGTACAAAAACACTATACGCGCATATATCTAAGGGATTGGTGTCTATCGGTGACACGGTGGAACAGGGTGAACTTATCGCAAAGGTGGGCAATACGGGACGCGTTAGCGGGTCAACCGGATGCCACGTACACTTTGCGGTTTACGGCGCGCAAAATCCCTTTGCCGAATAAAGTTAATCTTCTCTAATTCGCAACTGAAACGCTTCTGCGACATGGGGCTGCGTTACAAGCTCGCTATTATCCATATCCGCAATCGTTCTTGAGGTTTTGAGCAACCTATAATAGCCGCGTGTTGATAATAACGATTTATTAAAAACGTTTTTGATAAATGTATTTGCATTTTCATCCAGGTGTATCAATTCCTCGCACTCCTTTGATGTCATTTCCGAATTTGTTAGCTTTTTAGTTGATTTGTTTTTAAATCTATTGCCTTGAATTTTGCGCGCAGAAACAACAGATGCTTTAAGCTTTGATGAGTCTGTTGATGCGCCCTTGAGGTTTTCATATTTTATCCGAGGCACATTTATTTGTATGTCTATACGGTCAAGTAGGGGCCCTGATATTTTCTTTTGATACCTAAAAACTTCATATGCACTACACCTGCATTCCTTTTCTTCATCACCCCAGAAACCACAAGGACACGGATTCATGGCGGTAGCGAGAATAAATTGTGCCGGAAAAGTGAGGTTTCCGCGCGCGCGAGATATTACTATTTCTCCCGATTCAAGCGGCTGACGTAATGCCTCAAGGAGGTCGCGGCGAAACTCAGGCAGTTCATCCAAAAATAGAACCCCCCTGTGGGCAAGGCTAATCTCTCCGGGCTTCGGATTGCTCCCCCCACCTATTATTGCGACCGGAGATGCCGTTTGGTGAGGTGCCCTAAAGGGACGCTTATTTGCATAGTTGCCGCTCAACATTCCGGAGGAACTCCATATTTGAGATACTTCAATTGCCTCTTCAAGGGTAATTGGGGGGAGTATTGAAACGAGTGCTTTTGCCAGCATTGTTTTTCCGGATCCAGGTGGACCGCTCATCAGGATATTGTGTCCACCCGCCGCGGCAACACCAAGAGCCCTCTTGGCAAATTCCTGTCCCTTAACTTCAGATATATCAACTCCTGCATGTTCATTTGAGCGGAATTCAGTTTTTTGGTACGCATCTATTATGCGAACACCGGAAAGGTGGTTTATAAGTTCACTCAAACTTCCCGTTGGAATAATTGACACATTGTCTATTAAACTTGCCTCTTTTGCATTTTCTTTCGGCAAAAAAACGTAGTCAACACCAACCCTATTACATAGAAGAGCGGTGTTTAATCCTCCGGGCACAGGCCTAATATTTCCATCCAGCGCAAGTTCGCCGATAAAGATTTTATTCTGGGCTTCAAATGCGTTTATCTGCCCTGATGCGGTAAGGTATCCTATTGCGATTGCAACATCATATCGCGAGCCACTTTTCTTTATATCTGCAGGCGCAAGATTAACGGTTATTTTTCTATTCTCTTTTGTCGGCGGTTTAAAGCCGCTATTTTTTAAGGCGGAGCTTACTCGTTCTTTGGCTTCCGATAAAGCCTTATCGGCAAGCCCCACAATATTAAAACTATGAAGGCCGACGTTCAGGTCGACCTCTACCTCAATAAGCTTGGCGTTTATGCCATCTAATTCTGCCGAGTAAACCTTAGCCAGAGTTTTTCCCATGTTTCATCTTGCAGTTTTGGCAAACTTGCGACTCGGGGTCAACGCCAAGAAGCCTAACAGATATTTCTTTGCCGCAATTTTTGCAAACGCCGTATGTGCCGGACCCTATTCTCGCCAGAGCATCGTTGATGCCCTTTAACCGTTCTTGCAGAACACTAGAAATTGCAGTATTCGTTACCATTTCCTCAACTTTGTCGGACTCTTCTTCACCCGAATCTATGTCGTCTCCAAAATCAACAAACTGCAATTTTTTCATCTGTCTTTCAAGCTTCTTCTTTTCTTTGGTGAGATGCGCCCGAAGTCTTCGTATGTCTTTTTTAGAAATCATATATTAGTTCAATTATCACGGAAAATATTTTTGCAGTCAACAAAGGGGCTTAACGGTTCGTAGTTTTTTAGCGCATAATCTATAATGAGAATATGATATATAGTCTAAGCGGTGAACTGAAGCAGAAAAACGGAAGAGTTGTGATTGTGGGGGCTGGTCATTTTGACTTTAGTGTTATTGTGCCAATAAGCAATGCAACACAACTGCTTAAGACGGGAGACAATGTGAAGTTTTTTACATTTCTTCACGTCAGAGAAGGGGGGATAGATTTATACGGATTTTTAACAAAGACCGAGCTGGAGTTCTTTGAGGCCCTCATTTCTGTTTCCGGGATAGGTCCAAAGTCTGCAATAAGCATTTTAAGCGTAGCCCCCATAGAACAATTGATGGCTGCTGTCTCCGGCGGAGAGGTTGAGCTTTTGCGAAAATCTTCCGGAGTCGGGAAGAAAACGGCAGAAAGAATCGTTCTTGAACTCAAAGACAAGGTTGCGCTAAGCGGTGAAGATGAAACGATAGAGCGCATGCACCTTGATAACGATGTTCTTGAAGCGCTGGTCAGCCTTGGATATCCAAGGAGTCGCGCAAAAGACGCCATGAAGCATATAGACCCGGCAACGACAAACACCAGCGACAGATTAAAGGAAGCGTTAAAAAACATTAGGGAGCGATGAGGCGAATAAAGAAAATTTTACGTGATATTTCGGGCCCCATAAAAATCCTGGGGCTGTATCATTTTCTCCTTGCGTGGGGTTCCTCCGTTGTGTTCCGGCACCCATCCAGAAAACTAACCGTTGTGGGGGTTACGGGAACAAAAGGGAAATCTACGGTGATAGAGTTAATAAACGCAATTTTAAAAGAAGCGGGAGAAAGCGTTGTGCTCTCATCGTCAATTAGGCTTCAGGTTGGCAAAAAATCTTGGAGCAATACGACTGGGAACACAATGCCGGGAAGGGGTTTCCTGCAAAAACTTATGCGGCAAGGAGTTGATGCCGGATGTAAATACGCCCTATTAGAGGTTGTGTCAGAGGGCGTGCTTCAATACAGGCACCGTTTTATAGACTTTGATGTTGCCGTGTTTACGGGGCTCCATGCCGAACATATTGAGTCACACGGAAGTATAGAAAAATATAGGGCTGCAAAGGTAAGATTTTTTCAAGACATTAGAAGGTTTTCCAATAAAAAACCCAAACATTTTATTGTAAACAGCAATAATGTACACACGCCACATTTTACAAACGTGATAGATGATAACGACATTGTAAGATATGGGAAATATTCCGGTAAATTAAAACTTGTAGGAGACTTTAATCGTGAGAATGCCGCAGCCGCAGCCGCCGTAGCCAAGGCCATTGGCATAAAGGAGAATATTATTGAGAAGGCGCTAGCAGAATTTAGTGAAATTCCGGGGCGAATGGAGTTTGTCCAGAAAACGCCATTCGCCGTAGTTGTAGATTACGCACACACACCGGATTCGTTGGATGCCGTGTATGGAACGCTCACAAAAATTAAGCCGAAAAACTCAAAGATGATATGTGTTCTTGGGTCTGCAGGAGGAGGACGTGACAAATGGAAGCGTCCGAAACTCGGCGCGATAGCCGATAGATATTGTGAAGAGATTATTTTAACAAACGAAGACCCGTTTGATGAAAATCCAGCTGCAATTATTTCTGACGTGAAGTCGGGAATTCCATTAAACAGGAAAAACGTGCACGAAATTGTCAGCAGAGATGACGCGATAACAAAAGCAATATCATCCGCTTCACTCGGAGATGTTGTGATAATCACGGGGAAGGGCAGTGAACAATACATAAGAATAGCGGGTGGCAAAAGAGTCGGGTGGTCTGATAAAGAAAAAGCCATTGAGGCTATAAACAAACTATAGCCAGGGTGTATAATGAAACTATGAAACTTACTTTTTTCGGAGGAGCAAAATCTGTTACGGGCGCAAATTATTTACTGGAGAACGGTAAGGGAAGAATACTAATAGATTGCGGCCTTCAACAGGGCTCTCGTTATGCCGAGCGACAGAACTTTGAGCCGTTTGCGTACGACCCGTCATCTATAGATATGGTTTTTATAACGCATGCTCACATAGACCATATTGGCAGACTACCAAAGCTGTATAAGGATGGATTTCGCGGTAAAATTATTTCTACGTTTCCCACAAAAGACTTTGCGGAATATCTGCTTATAGATTCGGAAAACATTCTCTCACACGATGCGGAAGACCTTAATTTGCCTCAACTATATAATATAAATGATGTAAATGGACTTCTTAAACTCTGGGATGGTATAAAATATCATGAGAAATTTAAGGTAGATGGATTTGAAATAGAGTTTTATGATGCCGGTCACGTTTTGGGCTCAAGCTTTATAGCAGTAAATACGGATGACGGGAAACGCATAGTTTTCTCGGGGGACCTTGGGAACAGTCCGGCGCCCCTACTTAATCCGCTTGAGATC
>CAJVWL010000011.1 GCA_913009745.1 uncultured bacterium
CCCCAATATCGTTGACGGGACATTAGCCAATCACGGAGGTGGTAATGGATTTCTTTTTTGCCGCCGACCTCTTTTGTAATTGTCCACTTGGCCTCTTCTGAATCCATTCCATTAAATTTTCCGGAGTTTGTCATGCGCCCACTCTTGGTATATACATTCCCCAATATAAGCCTTTGGAAGACTTCAATATGATTTTCGTCATCAAATTTCTGGAGTACTTCATCCCTGGTAAGCCACTCTTCTTTAAAGTTGCCAACCTCATCAGTCTCAAGTTCCTGTTTTATTTTCTCATCATCAATGAGTTCAAAGTGAAGACCCGTTACTTCTGTCTCTCGCGCTATATTTTTTGAGAACGCAAAGTAGTGATGATGCATCTGCTCAGATTTGCTTACAAGTTTTACGTTTTTATAACCTGTCTCTTCTTGGATTTCACGAATTGCACTCTTCACCGGGTCTTCTCCCTCCTTTATTCCTCCGCCGATAAAAAGTGATCCACCCAATTTAGCGCCCCAGTTTAATGTTAGATATTTTTTTATTTTTGGGTTTTCAACTATTGCGACGATGCTGCTTCTAAACTCTTCATTAGACGCACGTTTGCCCGTTTCCGGCTCAATAACAATTTGTATATCCAGCTTAAACTTCTTGGCAAACTCATAATCCCTTTGGTCGTGCGCTGGAACGGCCATGATTGCTCCTGTTCCATATGAGGCAAGAACATAATCCGAAATCCACACCGGGACTTCCTTCTTTGTTGCTGGGTTTATCGCTTTCACGCCATCAAGTTCAACGCCTGTTTTCGTTTTTCCTTCCGCGATTCGCTCGTTCTCCGTTTTGCCTTTTGTCTTTTCTATATAGCTCTCTACTTCTTTCTTGTTTTTAATAACACCCGAGAGCTTTTCAACCAGTTCATGCTCCGGCGCTAGAACAACATACGTTGCGCCGTAGATTGTGTCAGGACGTGTTGTGAAAACCTCTATCTCTTCATAAAGTAGTTGCTTTAACGCATCCGTTACGGGCTGTAGTTCCAGTAATTCCTCTTCTCGGCTGTGCTGTGCGGTATATTTTCCAGTTGCCTTCGGTTTGTAAAGCGACCTTACCGGAAAATACAAATCTACTTTCCCGTATATTTTATCCGTCAGAATAACTTCTCTTATCGCTTCTGATTCTTCCGTTTTTCCATCATGCGTCATTATAACCCAAGCATCACGCCACTCTGCGTTAACTTCGCCACCATTCTGCCTTGCCAACTCCTGATAATACTTAACCATAATATCTGACACCTCCTTTTGGGAAAAATCTTTTTCGTTCTTTCCACTAAGAGCATTTCTCTTTACCTTTATGGGGTCAATCTCTTTTCCTTCTATAAAAAATCCGGTATCACCCGCTAAAATCGGCAGCTTGGTCTTTTTATAATAAGCACTCGCTTTCTTTCTTGCGTTTTGCGCCAAAGTTTTTTTATCTTCCTCAATATCAATCTCTTTGATGCCAAGCTCGCTTGGCGTGCGAATCTTGGTTTTTATATTTGCACTTTTAAGCAAGAGTTCAATTCTCTCTTTTTTTGCTTTATTATTTGATGCCAAAAGCACCTCTTTATACTTCGCGATTGGGAACGTAAGTAGCGCGCCCTCCGAACGGCCTATCCAGTTTCTCTGCGCGATTTTTACATTCTCCGACCAGTCAATTTTATCTAAATTCTTTAAGAGTTTATCCGCATACTTCGTTATTTTGAAAAACCACTGCTCCAAGTCTTTTTTTGTAACACTTGCTCCGCAACGCTCGCACTCCCCGCTTATTACTTGTTCATCCGCCAGCACCGTCTTGCAGGACGGGCACCAGTTTAAACTCGCTTTCTTTCTTTCAACAAGCCCGTGCTTCCACATTTGTATAAAAATCCACTGCGTCCATTTGTAATATTCCGGATTATAGGTTTCCAGCCGTTCGTTCCACGAAAAACCATTTCCTATCATCATGAGCTGTCGGTAAAAGTTTTTTTCGGAAACCTTGGATTGGTCCATCGGATGCGCTCCTATTTTTAGGGCATAGTTTTCCGAATGTATCCCAAAACCGTCAAGTCCGATTGGCTCAAACACATCGTTTCCCTGCATACGCTTGAGGCGGCCATAAATATCGCTTCCCGTGAAAGCGTACATATTCCCTATATGAAGCCCCTCCGCTGACGGATACGGAAACATCATCAAGTTATAAAACGGCTTTTTTGATTTGTCTAAATCAGGCTCATAAATACCTGTTTCAAGCCATTTCTTTGTCCATTTTTTTTCTATCTTTTCAAATGGATACATATTACTTAGTCTATAGCGGATAGTTCTTAGTTTATAGTGGAGAAAATTTAGATATTAAATATTTTTCTGGCATTCTCCGTTGTTTTTTTAGCTATTTCATCCATCCCAACACCCATAATTTCGGCGAGTTTCTCCGCGGGGTATATAACGTAGCTCGGCTCGTTTCTCTTTCCGCGAAACGGAACCGGCGCGACATATGGAGCATCCGTCTCAACAACGATTCTATCCAGAGAAACACGGCGTATCGCCTCATCATAATCATGCGTAAATGTTATTACCCCGCCAAAAGAGAAGTAAAAACCCAAGTTCAGTAACTTTGCCGCATCATTAACGCTCCCCGTAAAAAAATGAATTATGCCGGCACCATCGGCCTTCAACTTATTACTGTTGGCTCCTAAAATCTTGATTAGGTCCTGAAACGCATCCCGGCAATGTATCATAAGCGGTTTTCCAACCTCATTGGCAAGTTCAATCTGATTTATAAATACTTCTTCCTGGATTTTTTTAGTTTCCGGATCCGTACGATAATAATCAAGCCCACACTCGCCTATTGAAACGGTCTTTGGATGTTGTGCTAATTTTTTATAGGCATCATAATCAAATTTTTCACCCCTGCTGGTAAATTCTTTCTCCGCATCACCTCCGCCAAGCTCTTGGATGTCGTGATATGACTTTCCTGTATGTATCGGATGAAGTCCAACGGAAGCATATACACCCTCCTTATAGTTATCCGCGACATTGATTGCATCTTTTGATGTATCAATTTGTGTTCCGACATTAACAAGCCAGATGTCATTATCCAGCGCCCGCCCAATTACTTCGCTGCCGCCATCTCCATAAGCGGCAAACTGGGCATGTGTATGCGCGTCTATTAATCTTGGCATTGTTCCGATTTATTGTTTTTAATAATTAGTATTTGGGTTATTTTTTCTGTCCGCAAAGTCGTGTGTATCACACGGTTATAAATAGGCGTGACGCGAGTTTATGGTAAGCGCGGGAAAAGGGGCTCTGTTTTTTTAACCGTAAGCGTATCCCCTTTCCACGTAATTGCGTTTGTAATTTTCTCAGACGTCCGAGGCATTATTGGCGCGACAAGCACGGCAATATTATCCAAAAGAACAATAAGGTCATAAATTATACTCGGGTCTTTTGATTCCCATGGCTTGTGTTTATCGACATAGTTGTCTCCATAACTGATTAACTGCCATATACTCGCAACCGCTTCGTCTATCCTGAATTTTTCTATCTTATTTCTAAATTCTTCCTTTGCCGTTGCAATGGCGCGTAATATTTCTTTAGATGCAGTCTGGCCTTCAAGTCTTTCCACAGACTCACCAAGAGTAAGCACCCTTGATGTAAAATTGCCAAGACCATTTGCAAGATTCGCATTATATGCCGCTCTTAACTTGTCCTCCGTAAAATCACTATCTTCAAACGGGTGAATATGGCGGGCAAGATAATAGCGAAGCGTATCCGTACCATATTTATTAACAAAATATATCGGGTCAACAACGTTCCCGGCGCTTTTGCTAATCTTCCTGCCACCCACATTTATAAAGCCATGAATAAATATGCGTTCGGATGGCTCAATTCCGACAGACATAAGCATCGCCTGCCACATTGCGGCCTGCTGTCTGATTTGGTCTTTCCCGGCGAACTGAAGAACGGGCCACCATTTCTTGAACTTATCCATATCGTCCGGCCAGCCGATTGCAGAGATATAGTTTATCAGCGCGTCAAACCAAACATACATCACATGATTATCGTCGCCAGGAACGGGAATTCCCCACGGCATTTTGCTTTTCAAGCGTGATATACTAAAATCCTCAAGCCCTGACTTAACAAACTTCTTTATTTCATTGAATCTAAAATCGGGTAAGACGAAGCCCGGTCTTTTCTCGTACAAAGACAGTAATTTATCCTGATATCTACTGAATTTGAAGAAGTAGTTTTCCTCTTCAATGGTTTCTATTTCTAAGTCAGGATGAATCGGGCAACTGCCATTTATAAGCTCCGAATCTGTTTTCTCAAGTTCACAGCCCACGCAATATCTTATCTTGTAAGTCTTTTTTTCTATGTCTCCATTCTTATCACATAGCTTCCAAAACTCCTGTGCCGCCTCAATGTGGTGGCTATCCGTTGTTCTAATAAAACTGTTGTAGCTCAGATTAAGGGCTTTTTTAAGGCCATCAAACTTCGCGGCATATTCATCGGCATATTTCTGCGGGTCTTTCCCCTCTTCCTGCGCCTTACGATAGATTTTAATTCCATGTTCATCCGTACCCGTATTAAAGAAAACTTCATCCCCCAGCAATCTTCTGTAACGAGCAATGATGTCCGCCTGAACCATCTCTAGCGCAAAACCAATGTGGGGCTTTGCGTTTACGTACGGAAGAGTCGTTGTTATGTAAGATTTATTAGGCATTATCGTATTTTTAAATCAATATTTACCTTCTATTATCTATACATTCAATCTCCTTCTGCTTCTGCTGTGCTTTTTCGCGACCCAATCCCTTACTACTTCTTGGAGGAAAACAACCACGGGAATTGCAAGAAGCATTCCAACTATCCCGGCAATCTCCACTCCGCCAAGTAGGGCAATCAAAACTAAAACCGGGTTCACGCCAACTGCATGCTTCATAACGAGCGGCACAAGTATGTGGTTCTCAAGCTGCTGCATTACCAGGAAAAATAAAGTTACGTATATCGCCGTTTGCAGAGATACATCCAGCGCAACTGTGACGGCAAGAGCCCCGGCGAAAATCGGTCCGACAACGGGCACCAACTCAAAAACGGCAGCTATGACTCCAAGAACTAAGCTTTGCTTAATCCCCAGCAATGTAAGCCCGGTAAAAACAAGGGAGCCGACAACAAAGCTCAAAAATAATTGCGCTTGAAACCATTTGCTGATTTTCTTACTCGTTCGTTTATAAAGACTGATTACCTTGTCCTCCATCGCCTCGGGGAAAACGGCTCTCAATAGTTTTTCAACACCCTCACGACCCACCGTAAGGTAGAACGAAAGTACCAATGCCGTTACCGCAAAAACCACTCCTCCTACAAGTTTCCCCAAAACCTGCAGAAATGGTATCTCTCCGGAGAGAAGCATGTTTGTTAGGTTGCCAATGTCGGTGTTTGGAATATTAATTGTCTTAAATGAGGTATTTGCTCCCAAGAAACGATTCGCTATATCGCCTAAGTTGTTTACAAGACTATTCAACTCAATCAGCGTAATTGGAAGAATTGTGTACAAGAAAAACGCGAGGAGGATAAGCGCAATAAGAAAAACGGAAATCGTGCCCAAGATTCTCGGCACCCTAAATTCTTCCAAGCGATCTACGATTGGATCAAGTGCGGTAGAGATAACTAAAGCAAGTAATAAGACTGAGATTGTTCCGAGCATTAAATACGCCGAATAGACTAATACTCCAACGACAAGTATGCGCCAGAGACTATTCCATGATATGTCCATAGTATAACGTTCCACTACACCTATTCTAAGCTATTTTTAGAACAGACTGCAATATATCACTATTTTCAACCGGTCCTATGATTGTGAGGTTGAGTTTATTGTTTTGAAAAATATCCTCCGCCACCTCTTTAATCTGCCCTTCATCTACTTTTTTAATTTTCTCAATCAGTTCCTCGGGGGTTGTAATATCCCCTGTTAAAATTTCCTGCATGCCATGAAAAAACGCGAGTGAGTCCGAGGTCTCAAGCCCCAACATTAATCTGCCGATGAGGTGGTCTTTAGCTTTTTGAAGCTCTTCCTTGCCCACCGTCTCGTGTTTCAGTTTTGACAGCTCCTTTAGTATCGCATCTACCACCTGAACAAGCTTTTGGCTTTGAACTCCGGACGATGCGGCAAAATATCCATGGTCTGTAAGTTCATCGCTTCCGGCGCTGATGTAATATGCCGCACCCATTTCTTCCCTGATTTTTTGGAAAAGCCTTGAGCTCATTCCGCCACCCAGTAAGTCTGAAAGAACTTCAAGCGGATAACGACGTTTGTCAAACGCATCATATGCCCTAACGCCGAGGACCAGGTGTGTTTGGTCTGAATCTTTCTTTTTTACTAAAAGTTTAGGCTTTTCCTGTTTCTCAATCACCGGAAGTTTCCCTTGCTTCTTGCCGGTCGGAATATCTTTGAACGCACCCTCAACTTTTTTGATTGCGTCTTTCTCGTTTATCCCACCGGCAACAACAACAACGGTCGCACCCGCAAGATAGTGCTTATTACGATAGTCAATAAAGTCATCTCTTATAAGTTTTTGTATAATCTCTTTTCTTCCTACAATATCCCAGCCGGCCGGCTGGTCTCCGTAGAGAAGATTTGTAAATATTTCCTGGACGCGCCTCATTGGCAGGTCCTCGTACATATTAATTTCTTCTATAATTACACCTTTCTCTTTATCAATCTCCTCGGGGTCAAAAATCGGATTAATATATATATCCGAGACAATATCAAGAGCCTTATCAAAACGGCTTTTCTCTACCTTCGCGTAATACCCTGTATATTCAAATCCCGTAAACGCATTATACGCGGAACCCATCCCATCAAGCTCCGATGTGATATCTATCACGCTTGGTCTCTTTTTTGTCCCCTTGAAGCACATATGCTCCAGAAAATGAGACACCCCATTGATTTCTTTCGTTTCATATTTTGACCCCGCCTCAACCAAGACAAGGACGGTTACGGCGGGGTTGCCCTCTTGTGGCACCGTGATAATCCGGAGCCCATTTTTAAGTACGGTTTTTGTGAAATTCATTTAAATTTTTCCTTTAGCACGTCCTCAAGTTCTTCTATTTTTACTCTCTCTTGTTTCATCGTATCTCGGTCGCGTATTGTAACGGATTTGTCGTCCAGCGACTCAAAATCAATAGTAACACAATATGGTGTGCCTATCTCGTCCTGTCTTCTGTAGCGACGTCCAATTGATTGAGTCACGTCATATTCAGTAACGAAATGTTGCTGGAGTTTCTCTAAAATCTTTTTTGATAATTTCCTGAGCTCCGGCTTATTTGATAATGGAAGTACAGCAACTTTTATTGGCGCAAGTTCTTTAGGAAGTTTTAACACAACTCGTGTTTCAGTTTTTCCGTCGGCGGTAGGAGCATCTTCTTCCGTGTATGCGGACAGAAGGACCGCGAGAAGTGTTCGCTCCACTCCAAGTGACGGCTCTATGACGTGCGGAATAAACTCCTCGCCTGTTTCAGGATCTTTATATGCCATACTTTTCCCGGAGTGCTTTTGGTGGGCTTCAAGGTCGTAATTGGTGCGATATGCGAGTCCGTAGAGCTCTTTTTGTCCGAATGGGTATACAAACTCAATATCCACGGTGCGCTCGCTATAATGCGCCCTGTCTTCTTTGGAAATCTCAACGGGCTTCACTCTTTCCATATCAACTCCGATGCGCTCTAGCCACTTCATTATCTGGTCAAGCCAGTATTCAAACTGCTTCTCCCAGTCTTCCTTCGTTTTAGGGGGTGCAATGAAGTACTCGAGTTCCATCTGTTCAAATTCACGAAGCCTAAAAATAAAGTTGCCCGGTGTTATCTCATTTCTAAACGCCTTGCCAATTTGCGCGATGCCAAACGGAATTCGTTTCCTTGATGTACGTACAACTTCGTTGAAATCAACAAACATCGCCTGCGCCGTCTCGGGACGGAGATATACCGTACTCTCTTCTGATTCAACCGGCCCAAGGTTTGTCTTAAACATCGTGTTGAATTTTGTAGGTGTTGTAAACTTTCCTTTTGCGCCACAGTTTTTACATTTATGACCTTCAACTAACTCATATGTAAAAGTGGTTGCCTCGCTTCCCTCTGGTCCAGTTTTCCTCATCGCAAATCCAGGTATTTCTTCATCAGCGCGATATCTTGCATGACATTCCCTGCATTCAATCAGCACATCATTAAATCCTTCGAGATGTCCGGATGCCTCCCAGACTTTTGTGCTCATTATTATATTGGCGTCTAAGCCAACAACATCCTGGCACTCCTCCACGAAGATTTTCCACCAAAGGTCTTTAATGTTCTTCTTTAACTGTGTGCCAAGCGGTCCAAGATCCCATGAGTTTGCAAGGCCGCCATATATCTCGGAGCCGGCGAAAATAAAGCCTCTGTTTTTCGCAAAAGCTACAAGCTTTTCCATCGTTACTCCTTTTTCTTTATCTTTTTGCATAAATTTTTATATCAAACACTTATTGTATAACCAATCCATCCCCCTCTTTTACCGTTGGGTCACCAAGCAGGCGAGTTGTAATGGCCTGTGCAGTAGAAGAGATTTGAGTACCCGTAAACTCGTCCGCGCCCTGAACGCTTACATTTCCTAAAAGCGGGAAATACTTGCCAATAAACGATTGGCTTGGAATCGCCTCTATCTGAAATACGGCTTCCGGCTTCTCTCCAATTACTCCCGTTGTAGCAAGTAAACGTCCAACACGCCAAACAACTTCCCTTGTGTTTGCGTCAAATTCCGGTAATGAGTCCGTATTGCCCTTTACATTTCCGGTGAAGTTTACGCCGTCTTCAAGCCGAGCTCTCACCTCAAGATCGGAAGAGCACACGTCTGAACTCCAGTCACATTCCTTTATCTCGTATGCCGTCTTCTGCTTGAAAAAAAAAACAAACAAATCAATAAAAATGGACAGATCGGAAAAGCGTAACAGCCAAATATGCGAGAGTATAAGATAAGTCACAAACTGAACAAAGAGAGCGATAGTAGTGAACATAGA